>JBOIEG010000392.1:0-4434 GCA_050740915.1 Gammaproteobacteria bacterium
CGGCGCTCATGATTTCTCTCCGTGGGGTGTGGCTTCCGACACCGAGATCCCGAGTAAGGGTGAGACTTTTTTTTGGACCTCGATGATCGTCTCGGCCTGCTCAAGGCGGCGCAGCAGCCGAGCATTCTCGCCTCGCAATCGGGCATTCTCCGGCGTCAGCGGATTGAACTTCGACTTTGGTCCGCGCTTCTTCGCGGACAGTCCCTGCAGCGTGCCTTCTTCTCGCTGCCGACGCCACGTCGAAAGAGGCGACCAATACAGACCCTCCCGGCGTAGCAGCGCACCGATCGCTCCTTCATCCCGACCGGCATCGGCTTGCTCGAGGATCGAGCGCTTATACTCGGCAGTGAACTTCCTGCGCACGGCCTTCTCCGCCACCTCGGGATCCGGCGTCGCCAGGCTTACCCGTACCTTCGGTGTGCTACGGCCATCCAAGGCTTCCACTACGGCATGTTCCAGAACCCCTGTCCGGAGCCCTTCCGGCTTCGCAGCAGTCACACTATTCACGCTGGTTGACATGGAATTCATTCTAAATCGACTCATGTTCATCCTCCCCGCCTTCGACATTAATTTACACGGGGAAAGATGTCTCAGTCATATTGGCACAGAGGGCCTGGGCGCAAGAGCAAAGCGGCGCCCGAAGAGTTGGCCGGTCGGATTAAAGCTTGGCCGAAGCCTATCCCTGGTGGGGCTACAAGCGAATAGGAGTTACTGCCCGGGGCGAAGGGTTGAAGATCAGCAACAAGCAGGTGTATCGGGTGTTCAAAACGTATGGTTTGTTGCAGAAGAAGCAGGTGCGGGAGGCACCCCTCTCCCCAGCCCCAGCCGAGGCACGCGATTCGCTGGAAATCTTCCGGCGTCGCGCCACGCGCCCCATGAGCTATTTTTAGGTAATGTGGCATGCTGGCGTCGGGGCGGCTTTAAAGCGTTTAACCCCGAGGAGACACAGAAACTAACGGAGAGGCGGATGAAAAGCGTTTGCTGGATCATTAGACGTCGGCTCGTACCGGGTGGTTGCATTGGGGCCTGCTGATAAGCGGTACTGCCATTTTCTTCATCGCAGCCCGGCTCCCGCGTCCGGTGAAACGTGTCTGTGACTGCGTTCGACAAAACGCGCGTAATCCAGGGCTACTGGGCAGTGTGGGGCGTCCGGCGGCCGTTATCATGGCGCGGGATGTTGTTGTAGGTGGATAAGAAGGAGACACGGCCACTGCATATGTCCTCGGAGCAACCCGGTCATCGCAGTGTGGTGATGCTGTGTCAGGGCACGGAGGTGTACGGCGTAGGTACGGTTCTGAAGCTGTACGCGCGAGGTATGCCCGGGACTCGGTTCGTGTGTATGACCGAGGGCCCGATGCTCGACTGGCTTCGCGGCGGCGGCTATCGGGTAGACGTGGTCGAGGGCTTGGTCGGGTTCCACGCGGGTGGTTCGCTGGGTACGATTCTGCGTGTGCCATTTGCCATGCGACGTGCGCGTCGGGACGCTGGTCTCGTCCACGCTTTGCTGAAGGCTGAGGGTGGAAAGCCTGTGATCCATACGCATTGGCTGCCACAGCAGTTCATCGGGGGGTTTATGCAGGGCTACGGGTACCGCGTGGTATGGCACATCCACAACAACCTGAATCCGAAGCGCCTGTGCGGGATGGGTATAAAACTAAATCATTGTCTGGCGCGTTGGGGGGCGGACCTAATCATCGCGGTGAGCAATTTTATTTCTGGTAACTGGCGGGGGGGTGCGGTGTGCCCGTGTGTACAGTGCACAACGCGGCTGAGGCGGTGTACGACGGCGCCAATGCGCTTCCGGCTGGTCCGATCCGGGCGCTGGTGGCTGGTAGGCTGCGTGAAAGCAAGGGGCACCACCTGGCTGTGGAGGCGGTAACCCGTGCGCGGCGCGCGGGTCTGGACATGCGTTTAGATGTGTTCGGCGGTCCGGTGGAGGCGAATCTATATGCGGAAAGGCTGAGGTGGATGATCGAGGAAGCCGACGCTGGTGACGCGGTTCGGCTGATGGGTTTCTGCGAAGATCTGCGCAGCAGGCATCAGGATTATCATCTGGGTCTGCAGTGCCGAATCGATCCTGAGCCCTGCAGCGTGTGGGTGTGCGAGGCCCTGACGGACGGGCTGCCGTTGATCGCGTCCGCATCCGGCGGCACGCCCGAGCTGGTCGACGATGGCGTGACGGGGCTGCTGTTTCGCAGCGGGGACACGGACGACCTCACTAAGAAGCTTATCGAGTTGTCCGGTGCTCCGGACCGGATCAACGCGATGCGTCGGGCGGCGTACGAGAGGAGCAACACGCGCCTGAGTGTTCAACGGTTTATCAATGAAACACTGGATTCCTACGCAATGATCGAGGCGGGCGGGTCGGGACGAGGGCCTAGGAGCTAATCGCGGGCGGAGTAACAGGGCCGGATCACTAAAAAAATATCGACAACAGTTAGTTATCGTGGTCAAGTATTGATTTTTGAGGGGAGATACTCGTGGCACAGCGAACCGACACATCGATTGTTACGCACTTTCGATTCTTAGAGATCCACGGATCGAGCGGCACAAGAGTAAGCGGTTAGTTCCGAGCAGAGATTAAGCAGGCGAGTGGGAAGCTGTCCCCACAACCGTCGGTTAAATCGATAGCAGAATTCATTGAGGTATTCCTGTAAATACTTAGCAGAGACACCATGGAAGGTACCCAGCAAGAAGCGTTTGAGATTAGCGATGGCGATATATGAACCCAAGGCAACCATCGACTAGCCTGCTTTGGAGGGGTCACCTCAGCACAATGGAGCTGCGTCTCAGCGAGACTATGCAATGCGAAGAACGCATCGGTAAAGACCGTCTGCTCTGGCATCAAATAACCCTTGGCGAAAGCGGCCACCTGTGCCTTGAGACAGACTCGAGCACCACACAGCAATTCAATTAGGCTGAGAATCGATTAGAGACATTTAAATGAATTATACCCAGTCTCGACGCGCGCGAAGGAATGGCCTATTTACCTTCAATAGAATACATATAACATCATTTTCGATACAGATCACCGCACTCGATTTGCCATTATTGTGGATAATACAATACCATACCGTTCATGGGGGATCCAAAAAATGGCCGACGATTTCGAAGAGAAATATTTTTCTGGAAAGCATCTCTATGGGGACGATTTCACAGAGAAACAAATCGCCAAATGGTATCGGGAGGAAGAAAATGCCTCTTACGCACAGCGAGAGCGAAGAGGTGTCTCACATGTAGATCAATATCAAGCATTGAATCATTATCATCTTTTTAAGTATTTGGTTGGAAATTTTTCTTCCTGCGTCGCCATCGGTTGTGCGGGAGGCGAAGAATTGATTCCTCTTGCTCACCGGGTGACCAAATTCATCGCCATCGAGCCTGCAGAAGAATGGTGGACTTCCGATATTAGCGGTGTTCCGGTGAAATACATAAAACCAAATATCAAAGGCACGATACCGTTAACAAGTGAATGTTGTGGTTTGGTTGTCTGCTTAAGTGTATTGCACCACATTCCCAATGTTTCTTTCGTGCTCAGTGAAATTGCCCGGATATTGGAGCCTGGCGGCTTGCTTCTCTTGCGCGAGCCCAATAACATTCTCGGCGATTGGAGACAACCTCGTGGCAACGGGGGAAGCCCCAACGAGAGAGGATTGCCAACTTTATGGCTACAAAAAACCATGAAGCAATTGGGTCTAGATATTATTCACCGAAGTTTTTCCATGTTTCCGGCAACATGGATTCTAAGCTCAATATTCGGCGTTAGAATGCCGTTCAACAGCCCATTTGTAACCACACTCGATGCATTTCTATCTCAGATTACCGCTTGGAACATTTCCTACTATAGAAATACCATCTTGAAGAAAATAGCACCTGGAACTAACTGTTATATAGCCAGGAAGTTAGGGTAATAAGGCCTTGGAGGCCAAGATGGCTCAGGAGGGTCTGATCTTGACCGAGGCCCAGGTGGTGGCGCTGGAGAAGGCCAAACACGAGAAGGAAGCCCACGGAGAGTTTGAAAGCGAATGTCCGGGCTATTGCGGGGCGCAAGATACGTTCTATGTGGGGACGCTCAAGGGCGTCGGTCGGATCTACCAGCAAACCTTCATCGATACCTACAGCAACGTGGCGTTTGCGAACTCTATGATCGGAAGACCCCGTTGACCGTGGCCGACGTACTCAATGACCGCGTGCTTGCCTTCTTTGCCGAACAGGAGATCCCGCTCTCACGGATCCTTACCGACCGGGGGACTGAGTATTGCGGAAATCCCGAGCACCACGCGTATGAACTCTACCTAGTGTAGTGTCCCTTAAATAACTTTACAGACTTTCCAGTGATTGCTATGGTCTCGCTCATGCCGAACACCCGCGTGGCGATCAAGTTGCAGCCGGCTGAACGCACGCAGCTGGAGACATGGAGATCCGCACACGGAA
>JBOIEG010000393.1:0-2253 GCA_050740915.1 Gammaproteobacteria bacterium
CGCAGCGCCACCTGTTGCGGAGTTCCGTGTGCGGATCCCCATGTCTCCAGCGGCGTGCGTTCAGCCGGCTGCAACTTGATCGCCACGCGGGTGTTCGGCATGAGCGAGACCATAGCAATCACTGGAAAGTCTATAAAGTTATTTAAGGGACACTACACTAGCAATGTCGCTGCAAGCGACTGCGGATGGCTGGTATTCTTATATCCAGGCGCTCGTGCCAAGTCTTCGAGTCGATCAACCAGAGAGGGAAGTTCACCTTTGCTATAACATCCCGCATAGAAGCGGGTGACGTTTAGCCAAAAGAAATCGCGGCACAAAGCATCAAACCGTTCCGGTAATGTGCCGCGCTGCTCACTTCCGGGCGGAGAGTATGGTGCCGTATTGTAGAGATGACGCGCGGCGAAGTATTCTCGAAGTGGTTGGACTTCAAATTCATAAGTACCTTCGACTCGCGACACTAATGCAACAACCCGCTCGACCATTCCGGTGAAAAGCTGCCCTGCCAACGACGGATCGTGTCCTTCGTCGGTCAGGTAGCTTTCGACAAGTTGCCGCAGCTGTTCGGTGCTTACACTTCCTCGATTCTGCTTTGTTTGAGATTCTGCGTGAAGGATCCAAGCAAGGTATCGATGAATGTCGATGAGCAAGTCGCGATGGTCGCGCACGACGCTCGATTTCTCGGATTCGCGGTTAAAAAAGAGTTCTACGTAGCTGTCGTAAAGGGCCGTCCGCTTATCCGGAAGGGAACCGCCTCGCGTTTGAACTAGGCTAAGAAGGATAGCTAACTGCATCGGATTTCGTGCCAACTCGCGAAGGTGGGGCTGGTCAAGCTTATCCCGAAGAATTCGTCGAACGTCGGATGCCTCTTTTCCTTCGAGCCTGCGCGCTTTCAACCATTTTCCGCGTATTGGTCGATGGTCGATGAGGGTACGGTTTATGGACGCAAGATGAAAATAGCCAAACGTGTCCTCTGGCAATCCTGGCGAGTTAATAAACGCTGCTGGCCGACTGGTGACGATCGTCTGAACGGAAACTGCAATTTCGTGAAGACGATTGATACCTTTTGAAATTTGATCAATGACTTCACGGCGACGGCCAATGTCGGCTACTTCGTCCAAGCCATCGAACACGAGCAACACGGCACTCAGCTTGATCACGGCGTGAAGATCGGAGACAGTGAAGGCCGCTCCACCCGAGTAATGCTTAACTTGCGCTGCGAGAAATGCTTCAAGCGACTTTTGCCAGTCCGCCGGAACATCGGCCGTGTCGTCTGCGGAAAACGGATTTTGCCGACTAAGCCAAAGTGAGAAGTCTCGGCAATCGATCTTGAACGGAAGCCGGACTGGATTGTTGCGGTGCGAGTCAGGAATGCGGGCGTCGTTCAGTCCCTCTTGGAGAATTCTCCCCCGATGGATTTGGCAAACGTACTGGACGATGGTCGATTTTCCTTGTCCAGGGGCACCTTCGATCACGACGCGATTAAGATGCTGTTGCGATAGCGGATGCAAGAGGAACGTAGCCGCACCAACATTCGCTTCCTGGGAATGACGTGGATGTGAATCGTGTTCCTGTGCGATTGCATAAATCACAAAAGATTCACGCCGTCGCAACTGTCTTGGCGTGACGGAGTCACGAAAGTTTACTGGAACATCGATGAAAAGGTCGAGTAACTTGTTTTGGAGCTCGACTTGCTTAAAGCGAACTTCGGTATCGCGTTCGAACTGGTCGCGTACAACTGTTCGAATCGCGGACGTCCGCCGTTCCACGTCTTCGGTCAATCCATTCTCAATGATGTAACGAAGGATATCTGGCCCGGTCAGAATCTCAGGATATGACCATTTGATGTTCCAGCCGTCGTCAAGCCGCCGGTTTATGTCGTCTCGCCACCAACATTGTGCCGAAATGTCGAGATTCTCGTTGAGTATGCCCTGAACTATATCGATCGACCCCGTTTTGGGGTAAGCAGTGCCCGGCACATTCGTAAGCAGGTAGTATTGCTTTGCGCCTTTAGGAATCAACTCGCGCAGTTTTGGCGCTTCGTCCTTCACGATCTCCTTGAGCCAATCATGTGAGTTCTTTTCAGCGAGCGGCTTTCGAACGAACTTCACTTGGTAAACGATGAATTCATCTGAGAGTTTGTGAAAAAACCGTCGCGAGCGAAGGAAGGTCGCGTTCCGCCGGAGCGCAGGAACCGCAGTGTATATTGAAATACATGAGGATTCCGAGCACCGCCGGAACGCGAGATCCCGAGCG
>JBOIEG010000394.1:0-6698 GCA_050740915.1 Gammaproteobacteria bacterium
GTAGATGAGCAGCGCCAGCAGCACCCCAGGGTGATATGCCGCCGAGCCTGCACCACGGTATTAACCGCTCAGCGCCCAGAGGTCCAACTGCTCGACAATGTCCACCACAAAGCGCGCTAAGTGGTCCTTCGGTAGCCACTCATCGACCGACGGCGGCAGCAGGCAGGGTGTGTCACGATCGCATTGACGGAAGTGGCTCATGCACGTTCGCTCATTGAATCCATTGCCGATCCGATCGGTTTGCACATCAAAAGTTCCGCCTTAAGTCCGACAGGCTCCTAGAGGGGGCCCCGATGATCGAGCAGGCAACATTAAACAAACCGGCGCTTGCGACAGGACCCCATCATCGCCCACCGAAACCGATCGAGTTGCTCCTCCGGGGGCTTGCGCTGACAGAAACCCTAGGAGCCTGTCGGACTTAGGGAACCGTAGCGAGGCGGTGGGAAATCGAGGACAGATTTTCGATCATTTGAGGCGAATAGTGGTAACTATTTAACGAAAATGATCGAAAATATGGACCGCTTTCCTACCGCCGCAGTAGGTTCTTCCTAAGTCCGACAGCTCCTAGTGCTCTGTCTACGTCAATTTGATGAACCGTCATTCCGTGCAGAGATTGTACGGAATCCAGTGCCATGGAAGGTATTCGGTTCACATCCCTTTGCCCTGGGTTCCGGCAATCCATGCCGGAACGAAAAGATACCGGTCCCGCTCACAAGTCAATCGACCCTTGCCCCTGCCGAGACTGCACGGCTGTTTTGGGGCTACGCTCTTCGACGGAGCGTATCGCTACTCTATGATAAAGCGGCAATATCTTTCGTGTTGGTGCCAAGCCCGGCAATAGTGCTCGGGCAAAGCCCGAAGTATCTCCTCCACGAGCGTCAATCAGCAACACAGAAAACCTGCAAGGCCACATCAACGGATCGCATTTATTGATAGGGTGACTTCCAGCATATTTGAGCGGAGAATAACCTTTCCGACTAAGAAAGCTGTCATGAAACTAATCTTAATCAACTTGTTCCTTCTGTCTTGGCTTTGCGGATGCGCCAGCGACGTGCCGCTCGTGATCCACGAACCACTGCCAGACAATCCCAATTTGGCTGACGTACAAAGCAACCCCAAGGCATTCGTGAATCGACGCGTTCGGTGGGGCGGGAGAATCGTGTCCACAAAGAGCTCTGCAAATAAAGCCGAGGTGGAAATACTTGCCAAAGCAATCGACACCGACGGCCGACCCGAACCAGGAGACGCATCGCTCGGGCGGTTCTTAGTCAGCAGCGATGGGTTTCTTGACCCGGCGATATACAGTGCCGAACGCGAGCTAACGGTCTATGGAGTTTTGGAAAACGTGCTCATGCGTAACATTGGTGAACACCCTTACACGTACCCATTCGTACAAGCGATTCAGCTCTACTTGTGGCCAGGGCGGCGTGACTACGGGGACGTTCCTTGGTACCGCCGGTTTCACTTTGGTATTGGGGTCGGCGGCGGTTTATGAGGCGGCTCTCTCATGCTCGAATGGTGGCACGCGATAAGGCTTGGCCTTTATGTTCCGTCCTCCACACCCGATGCGATCCATACGGATAGGCTAGGTTAAGCTGTTCAACGCCCGCGGATGCACTCTGTCGGGTCGTGATCCGCTATGGCCTGGGCAAGTTAATCGACCCTGGCCTCAATACCAGCGAAGTGACCTCTTCAATCCTGTTTGATATCCGATCTCTTTTCGTTTATCGCGATGCGATAGATGGACCCGTGGGGGACTTCGCGCCGCAGCAGATGGCAAAGCGGCCGCCGCTCGGCATGGCACAGGATCACGCCGATCACGCCACCATGAGTGACCAGCAGCACGCCCCGCTCGGCGTGGCGTTCGATAATAGCTGACCAGGCGGCAAGCACGCGCGAGGCAAACGCCCTCAAGGGTTCTGCCTGCGGGGGCGTATTTTTGAGCGGATCGTTCCAGAACCGCTCCAGCGCCCCGGGGTCACCCGCCCTGATTTCAGCGGCGCTGCGCCCTTCCCAGGCCCCGAAGTCTATCTCTCGAAACCGCTCGTCGATTTCAAAACCGAGCCCATGGCCGCGAGCGAACGCCCGCGCGAAATCCGAACAGCGTTTGAGCGGCGAGCTCACAACCGCATCCCAGGCCCCTCTATCGTGAAGGGCGGTGTGCATCTGCTCCCAACCTCTCGACACGAGAGCCACATCCGTGCGCCCGATGTAACGGCCCATGACCGGCGTTTCCCCGTGGCGTAGCAAGTCGACGGTCACCACATCCTTCACCTCAGAGTTTGTGAAAAAATCTGCTGCGCTCGGGATCTCACATTTCGGCGGTGCTCGGAATCCTCATGTATTTCAATATACACTCCGGTTGCTCGTCCCATCCTTGGGACCCGCCCCTCCGGGGCTTGCGCTCCGTTTCGCTCCCGGCGAAACGGTCCTGCGCTCCGACGAAATGCGACCTCCCTTCGCTCGCGACGATTTCTTCAAAACCTCTCAGAGTTTGTGAAAAAACCTACTGCGCTCGGGATCTCGCGTTCCGGCGGTGCTCGGAATCCTCATGTATTTCAATATACACTGCAGTTTCTGCGCTCCGGCGGAACGCGACCTTCCTTCGCTCGCGACGGTTTTTCACAAACTCTCAGAGCCGCTCCGACACGTGCGCTTCCGTGAAGGTGGCCATGTCTTTGTGCAGGGCGCAAGCGAGCTTAAGCAGTGGTACCGCGACGGCGGCGCCGCTGCCCTCGCCGAGACCCATGTCCAGATCGAGCAGTGCCGTCGCACCTAGGGCTTCCAACACCCGCGCGTGCCCGGGCTCGGTGGAGCGATGGGCGAAGATCATCCGCTCGCCGGCACCTTCACACAGTTTGACCGCGCAAAGCGCCGCGACCGAGCTTATAAACCCGTCCACCAGCAGGGGAAGACTCCGCTGCGCGCAACGGACATAGGCCCCGGTAAGGGCGGCGATCTCAAAGCCACCCAAACGGCGTAGCACCTCCAGTGGATCGCTTAAAAACCCTCCATGTCGTTGCAACGCCCTTTGGACCACCCTTGCTTTGTGCGCCACGCCGCGAGCATCCAAGCCCGTGCCCGGTCCGACCAGCGCCTGCGGTACCGCCTGCAATAAGGCGCAGGCGAGAGCCGCGGCGGCCGTGGTGTTGGCTATCCCCATCTCCCCGCCGATGAAAAGCTGCGCTCCGGAGGCTTGGGCGCGCTCCGCCGCCTCGCGACCCGCCTCTAGGGCCCGCATGAGCTGTTCTTCGGACATGGCGGGCGCTCGCACGAAATTCGCCGTGCCCGGCCCTAGACGCAGATCTAGGACGCCGTCTAACGGTCCTGGGTCATTGACCACACCGAGGTTGATCACCTCCAAAGCGGCGCTGATTTCGCGCGCGAGCACACAGATGGCCGCCCCGCTCCGGGAGAAGTTGCGTAGCATTTCCGCGGTGACCGCCTGCGGAAAGGCGGATACTCCCTCTGCGGCCACACCGTGGTCGGCGGCGAAGACACAAATGTGTATGCGCTCTACTGCCGGCCATTGCACGCCCTGCATAGCCGCCAGCTGGATGGCGAGGTTCTCTAAGCGTCCCAGCGCTCCGGGCGGTTTCGTGAGCGCCGCTTGACGCGCCTCGGCCGCTTGCTTCGCGTCGCGATCAAGCTTGGCTGCAGGCCGGTGGAGCCAATTTCTGCTTGCATTCACAGGGGCGCGCCTTTCAGCACTTGGGGCAGACCAGCGATGGTCAGGATCACGCGTTCGCAGGTTTGCGCGAGCCGCTGGTGTAGCCGTCCGGCTTGGTCGCAGAAGCGGCGGTTGATTTCGCCCAGGGGCACGATGCCGAGACCAGTCTCGTTGCTGACCATGATCACCTCTCCCGGCAAGGCGGGGAGACAGTCCACCAGGGATCCGCATTCCCTCTCCAACAAATCCTCGCTGTCGGTGAGCAATAGGTTGGTGATCCATAAGGTCAGGCAGTCCACCAGCAGGCAACGGCGCAGGCCAGCGTGGGTTTGCAGGGCGGCGGCCAGATGTAACGGCTCTTCCACGCATGGCCAGTGGCTAGGTCGGCGGCGACGATGTTCTTCGATGCGCCGGTACATTTCGGGGTCTGCTGCGGTCGCGGTCGCGACATAGACCACCGTCATCGCGCTCTCGCGCGCCAAGCTCTCGGCCAATGCACTCTTGCCGGAACGTACACCGCCCAGGATCAGCGTTTTCATCCCGCGCGTTCCCCACTGCGCGGCGTCTCGATCCCGATCAGGCGTTCGATAGCCGGGAGATCGAGGTGAGCCTCAACGGCATCGGCCAGCCTATCGAGGGCTGCTTCCCGCAGGCGCTCGTAATCCCTTGTCTCCACCTCGCTGACACCCGCCCAGCGTAGCAAAGCATCGCAAGCGGTTGCGGATCCGAACAGGCCGTGCAGGTAGCTGCCCAAGATCCGCCCATCTGGGCTAACAGCGCCGTCGGTTCGACCATCTAAGAAGCGCACGGCCGGCCCGCTGAGCGCTGCTCCGGTGGTGACCCCGGCGTGGATCTCATAGCCGCTCACCGGTGCCCCTTCCAAGGTGAGCACCCCTGCCACCTTGCGTAGTTGTTTCTCCGGCTCCAGCACCGTCTCCAAGTCAAGCAGCCCTAAGCCTTCGAGGCGGCCCGGGTCGCCTTCAAGGCCCTTAGGATCATGAATCACAAGGCCCAGCATCTGAAAACCACCGCAGATCCCCATGAGCTTGCCCCCGTAGCGCAGGTGCCGCGAGATGGCTTTCTCCCAGCCCCGTTCCCGCAGCCAGGCCAGATCTGCTCGCACCGATTTCGACCCTGGTAAGATGATCAGATCTGCCGGTGGAATGCGCTGTCCCGGGCCAATGAAAGCCAGGTCGACCTGCCGGTGCAGGCGCAGCGGGTCAAAATCCGTGTGATTGCTGATGCGCGGCAGCACCGGCACCAGGACCCGAAGGGCCCCGGGGCTCTTTGCGCATTGCTCTGCTTGTATGGCATCCTCCGCCTCCAAGTGCAGGCCGTGCAAATAAGGCAGCACGCCCAGCACCGGCTTACCGGTCTCTGCTTGCAGCCAATCCAAGCCGGGTTTGAGCAGATCCAAGTCCCCGCGAAAGCGATTGATCACGAATCCTGCAACCCGTGCCCTTTCTTTTGCAGAAAGCAGCGCCAAAGTCCCGATCAAGTGGGCGAAGACCCCTCCCCGATCGATGTCCGCGATCAGAATAACCGGGCAATCCACGGCCTCGGCGAACCCCATGTTGGCGATGTCGTGAGCACGCAGGTTGATCTCCGCCGGCGATCCTGCCCCTTCTGCGACGATGATCTCAAAGCGGCCCGCGAGCCGGGCGTAGGATTCCAGCACGGCGTGCTTTGCGGTGCTCTTGTAAGCCTGATACCGTCGGGCGTCCATGTTGCCGACCGCCTTGCCTTGGATGATCACCTGGGCACCCACGTCCGTGTTGGGCTTGAGCAGCACCGGGTTCATGTCGGTGTGGGCTGCGAGCCCACAGGCTTGCGCCTGTACCGCCTGGGCACGGCTTATCTCGCCCCCGTCATCGGTGACGGTGCTATTCAGCGCCATGTTCTGGGGCTTGAACGGTGCCACCCGGATACCGCTGCGCGCGAGCCAGCGGCACAGCCCGGTGACCAGCAGGCTCTTACCGGCATCGGACGTCGTTCCTTGGACCATCACGCTACGGGCGTTCACGGCGATACCGCATCTGTCTTCGTTTCAGCGACGGCGGCGAGCGCCTTTTCCAGGCGCTGCCAAACACCACCATGACATGGTATTCGCCGGGATGCGAGAATTTTTCATACGGGGATCGCCTGGATCGCCTGGATCGACTGGATCGCCTGGATCGCCTGGATCGCCTATAAGAATTTTGGTGCAATCATGGGCATCAAGGACAAATTGTATTGCTCCCGCATACTGGAGCGCCTGAAGGCGTGATAGACCGCCTACGCAGACCGGCTAATAATGACATAATTGACCCAGTGAGAGAACGCCAGTATTTCCCCGGGCTGAGTGGTCGTTCTTAAAGATTGTTGTCGTAAAAGCGTGTTCCTCTACACTTAAGGAAGCTCTGAATAAGACTCAGAGTCCGTTCGCCCTGATGTATAGAAGGGCGAACGGTCACGATAAAAATCAAGGCATTACCCGTTCATACTTCGATACCTCAGTACGAACGGGTAACGTGTTCAGAGCTTTCTTAAGTGTTCACGGCGCAGTGTGGGCCCGGGATGAGCGTGGGCAACCCCCTGGGGCAACAAGGCCGTTCTCCCTAGTAGATCTGGAACTGGCCCTTAGCGGGCTTGAACCACTTGAGCGAATCGCGCTCCAGGATCACCGTTAGCTCCTCTCGGGATCCGACTGGAATTTCTGCACCGGGTACAGGCACCGACTGAACCCTCCGAACAAGTACTTCGCCATGTTGCTCTTGTCGGGTGGCGACACGCGATAGCTACGCGGTGGTTCGGTTGCGGAGGCGGTGTAGGCGCTCGGCTTTAGCTCCGTGAAGCCCTTCCTGATCTTCACCTCGTGATCCACCGCCTCCTCCCAGTAGTGTATCTGCATCTGCGTGCAGGGCCTGAGAGTTTGTGAAAAAACCGTCGCGAGCGAAGGAAGGTCGCGTTCCGCCGGAGCGCAGGAACCGCAGTGTATATTGAAATACATGAGGATTCCGAGCACCGCCGGAACGCGAGATCCCGAGCG
>JBOIEG010000395.1:0-3392 GCA_050740915.1 Gammaproteobacteria bacterium
CCGGCTTACGCCGAGTTCTTCGGCGATCGACACATTGTTCTGACCCGCCAGGGCGCCCAAGATAATCCGGCAGCGCAGCGCCACCTGTTGCGGAGTTCCGTGTGCGGATCCCCATGTCTCCAGCGGCATGCGTTCAGCCGACTGCAACTTGATCGCCACGCTGGTGTTCGGCATGAGCGAGACCATAGCAATCACTGGAAAGTCTGTAAAGTTATTTAAGGGACACTACACTAGCGTAGCACCGGATTTCTTGGCTGCTTTTAAAGCATGGTGATAATTATTCATACCGTCGTTTACACTGGCAAATGACTCACCATGGCAACCGCTATCAAGAAGACAATCTCCCTTCCACCCGAGCTGGCCAAGCAAGCGGAGGAAATGGCGCGCGCAGAAGGCAAGACCCTGAGCGCAGTGATTCAGGATGCGCTGCGCCTCGCCCGTGCCGACCATCTCAAGGGGGAATTCCGGGAGATCCAGGGCTACTGGAGCCGCAAGGCGAGGGAAAAAGGGATCCTGTCCGAACAGGACCTCGAGCGATATCTTAGGGAGTGAGGGTCGTCTTCGACACGAACATCTTCGTCTCGGCCTTCGTCCTCCCGGGCAGTCGGGCCGAAGCGGCCTTGCTCCGGGTGGTCGAAGGCAAAGACCATTTCATCGTGTCCAAGCCCATCATCGACGAGATCCTCGCCGTGCTCGCGCGCAAGTTCAGCCGGCACCGCGAAGAGCTCGCGCGCCTGGCTGTCTTCCTTGCGGAGATCGCAGAGCTGGTTCACCCGGAGCACAAGATTGCATGCGGCAGGGCTTAGGGTGGTAGGAGCAGCGCCAGCCCGTGAGGGACAAACGCCTGGAAATCGTTTTGATTATTGGTAGCCAGACTTGCTCCTGACACCAAGGCGCAGGCGGCGATCATGGCATCGACGCGCAAACGGCGCGAGCGTCCGGTGGCGTTGAAAAGTCGTGCGGCTTCGGTAGCTTCCAGTTCGCCGTAAGATAAAATGCCACCTCGCAAAAAAGCACGCACTAATTCAATTTCGCGTGCTGACACAGGACCACAGAGAAATTCATACCAGACCACGCTAGGCGCGGCCAGCGCCTCCCCGTTTCTATACCAAGCGATTAATGCAGCGGCTTCCGGTGCTCCTGCGACCAACGCATTGATTAAGTAGCTGGTATCCAGCGCGATCACGATTCTTCGCGCCAGTGAGCGCGATCTTCATGCAATTGTTCCAAATAATCGTTAACCTGTGCGGCTTCCAGACCTCCTTGCGCATGAAAAGCCAATAGCTTTGCAACCGGATCGGAGGCCATTCGTTCCGCCTCTTCGGCCCGCGCCACTGCCCGCCGTACCACTTCCGCCTGTGATACCTGCCACCGAGCTGCCAGCGTCTGCAACCGCCGACGGGTTTCTTTATCAAAAGTGAATGTGGTTCGTTCAGTCATGTTCGCCATACCTTCATGCTATAGCATATGTTTCGGCAAAGTCAATGCTAGGGAGAAAGCGGAGAAAGAGCGGAGTCAGGAGAAAAGGGGCCACAGGAGAAAGAGGCGGAACACAAGAGCGAGAACTTGCTGTGTCGTCCAGACCAAAGCCACCCCTGTGTTTATGCACGGAGGCTATACTTCAGTACGAGCGATTCTGTGGATCGCGCAGTAAGGTGCCCCAATGAAGCTACTGCAAGGCCTTGGCCTTGAAACTCTCAATCCCGGGGCATGCGCTGGGCCACGGGCTTGGCTCAAAAGCGCACCAGGTCCGGTATTGACTTCGCTATCGCCATCAACGACTGAGCCTATCGCTCGCGTGAGCGTTGCTACGGCGTCGGACTACGAGACGGTGGTCCGGAACGCCAGCGAGGCGTTTAAGGCCTGGCGCATGATTCCCGCGCCGCGGCGCGGGGAAGTCGTGCGCACGATCGCGCAAGCCTTACGCGAAAAGAAAGATCCCCTCGGCAGCCTGGTATCGCTCGAGACCGGAAAGATCAAGCAGGAAGGCGATGGCGAGGTGCAAGAGATGATCGACATCGCCGATTTCGCCGTCGGCCAGTCCCGCATGTTGTATGGAAGCACTATGCATTCGGAGCGCCCCATGCACCGCATGTACGAACAGTGGCACCCGTTAGGGGTCATCGGGGTCATCACCGCATTTAATTTTCCCGTAGCGGTCTGGGCCTGGAATGCGTTTATCGCCGCTGTGGCCGGTAACACCGTGGTTTGGCGTCCCTCGCCTAAGACCCCGCTCTGCGCCATCGCCGTACAGAAGATCTGCAACGAGGTGATGGAGCAGGAGGGCTGCGCGGGCATTTTCTCTTTGATCATCGAAGAGGGCGCACAACTGGCCGAGAGATTGACTGAGGACCGCCGTGTAGCGCTCGTTTCCTTCACCGGTTCGAGTCGCGTGGGGCGCCAAGTCGGGGAGACGGTCGCGAGGCGCCTGGGCCGGAGCCTCTTGGAGCTAAGCGGCAACAACGCCATCATCGTGGACGAGACGGCGGATTTAGATCTCGCCGTGCCTGCCATTGTCTTTGGCGCCGTGGGCACGGCAGGCCAGCGCTGTACCAGCACCCGTCGCCTGATCGTGCAACAGAATAAGTACGATGAGGTACTCGAACGTCTGGTGGCCGCCTATCAACAGGTCACCATCGGTGACCCGCTCGATCCTCATGTTTTGATGGGGCCGCTTATCGAAGCGCTGGCGGTTGAGAAATTCCAAACCGCAGTCGGGGAGATCCAAGGACTCGGTGGGGAGATCATCTACGGTGGCCGAGTCATCGAGCGCGCCGGGTTTTTCGTGCAACCCACGATCGCGAGGGCCGAGAATCGCTGGGACATCGTGCAACGCGAGACCTTCGCGCCTATTCTCTACGTCATGAGCTATCGCACCCTGGATGAGGCTATCGTCCTGAACAACGATGTGCCCCAAGGGCTTTCCTCTGCTTTGTTTAGCACCGATCTTCGCCATGCCGAGCAGTTCTTGTCAGCGCTCGGCTCCGACTGCGGGATCGCCAATATCAACATCGGGACTTCGGGAGCGGAGATCGGAGGCGCCTTCGGTGGAGAGAAAGAGACCGGTGGCGGGCGCGAAGCGGGCTCGGATGCCTGGAAGAGCTACATGCGCCGCCAGACCAATACCAGCAATTGGGGTTCCGAATTGGCTTTGGCGCAGGGAATACGCTTTGGGCTACCCCGTGGCCGAGATCCAATCCCATGACAAGCGTATCGGAGGCCGCGAGGTGCACTACGGCTGGGCGCAGGAGTATATTCATCGACGGACTGAGAGTTTGTGAAAAAACCGTCGCGAGCGAAGGGAGGTCGCGTTCCGCCGGAGCGCAGGAACCGCAGTGTATATTGAAATACATGAGGATTCCGAGCACCGCCGGAACGCGAGATCCCGAGCG
>JBOIEG010000396.1:0-1445 GCA_050740915.1 Gammaproteobacteria bacterium
ATCCCCATGTCTCCAGCGGCGTGCGTTCAGCCGGCTGCAACTTGATCGCCACGCGGGTATTCGGCATGAGCGAGACCATAGCAGTTACTGGAAAGTCTGTAAAGTTATTTAAGGGACACTACACTAGGCCCAATAGCTTGTCACCGTGATCGGAGGCTAAAGATCGACGCGAGAGGCACGGGTTAGCTTGGCAATACGCACGCCACGCATGCCACTCAGCGCATTAGCGAGTCTGTCAAGTTGCGCCGGTTTTCCCCGTATGATAATTGCCTCCAGGCAATGGCGATGATCGATGTGGACATGGGTGGCGCATAGCACCTGGGCATAGCGATCGTGTTGTACGCCCACCAGTTTGTCGACAAGTCCTGGTTGATGGTGATCGTAGCTGATCGTGAGCACCCCAAATACCTCCGCCTCGGAGTCCGCCCACTGGTCGCGCACCAGTTGTTCTCGGATCAAATCCCGGACGAACTCCGAGCGCGACGCGTAGCCTTTGCTGATGACCCGATCGTCCAGCGCGCCTAACAAGGGCTTTGGCAGAGAAATGGTGAAGCGAATCGTTTCCGCGCTTCCCACCTCGGGCCGCTCTTGACTTACGGAATCTGCAGCCACGTGGTTTGGTGGTGGCTAAGGCGCGAGCATGTTATGCGCCCTGTTGCTTATCGCCGTTTCAAGAAACGCCATCCGAAATAGATGAGCAGCGCAACACCGCCCAGGGCGATAATAAGGAGCTCGCGAGTATTTTCACCCGAACCCTCTTCCGGCACCGTCCCAAGCCCAACCCGTAAGGGAATGCGGATAGTGTTCTCCTCGGCCACGGCCTCTCCGATAATGACCAGCAGGGCGTAGTGCCCAGGTTTGTCGAAATCGGCTTGCGTCTCGACTACGCCATGTTTGTAAACCTTGGAAGGCGTTTCCACGAGCGTGCGCTGTGGTTCGAGTTGGCCGTTTTCTGCGCCTTGCGCTTCCTCGACTAATTTAAGACCGATCGCCATTTTTCTGACATCTTGATCGACCAGATCGACCGTGAGATACGCTCTGCTCGCTTCGGGCAGGTCCTGGCAATAGGGTTTAAACATTTTCTTGGGGTCGGTCTCACCCGCTCTCGGTTGAAACGCCGTGAAGTGCACGATATAAAAGTCTGTCGTTACCAGACAGCGTAATTGAGAAAGTTTGTCTTGGATCTGCTCGCCTTGGGAACTTCGCGACTGGGACCAAGCTTGGGACACGACCAGAAAACCACAAAATAGCAGGGTTAAAATTCCAGTTATCTTTATCATCCTTCCTCCTAGGGTTGCTTACACCCGCATTCACCGGGCCTGAGAGTTTGTGAAAAAACCGTCGCGAGCGAAGGGAGGTCGCGTTCCGCCGGAGCGCAGGAACCGCAGTGTATATTGAAATACATGAGGATTCCGAGCACCGCCGGAACGCGAGATCCCGAGCGC
>JBOIEG010000397.1:0-3696 GCA_050740915.1 Gammaproteobacteria bacterium
CCCCATGTCTCCAGCGGCGTGCGTTCAGCCGGCTGCAACTTGATCGCCACGCTGGTGTTCGGCATGAGCGAGACCATAGCAATCACTGGAAAGTCTGTAAAGTTATTTAAGGGACACTACATTAGCATGAGCATGACGTTCGTTCTAATCGATTGGCAGGCAAGTGCAGCTATGCCAATGACCTTCGTCGTGGAATGTTTCAAGCTTGGCAGATTCTTCTGGCGACAAGCTGAGAGCCTAATGTTCAATTGTCTTGACATCCATAACTATACCTCTCCCATTGTGTTATCAGGCGCTTAACAGACTATATGGCTCCAGACCGAAGAACCAGCCCTTAGCCTCTAAGTGCCTGCACCCAACTCCGGCTTCGACAGCATTGAGCTCGAGAACATCAGACGCTATCATTGCAATCACTCTTACTCTCGAGTTAAGCAGGAGATCTGTCGTGGCCAATCTTATCGTCCGCAATGTCGATGAAAACATCGTCCAAGCGCTCAAGGCGCGCGCTGGCCGGCACGGTACCAGCGCTGAAGCCGAGCATCGCCGTATTCTAGCGCAAGCATTGCTGCGGCCGCGTCGAAGAACATTCGCAGAAGTGCTGGCCCGCATGCCCAGCCTGGGCGAGGATGCTGACTTCGAGCGCATCGACGCAAGCTTCCGCGACCATGTACCTGGTTGACACCAACGTCATCAGCGAAGCTCGAAAGGGCCGCAAGGCCAACCCCGGTGTCAACCGATTCTTCAAGGATGCTGCGGCGGCCGGCACACCTCTGTTCATTAGCGGCATCACTGTGGGTGAAATCCGGCGCGGTATCGAGTTGCTGCGCCACCGTGGCGACCTGTCCCAGATGAAGCGGCTGGAAACTTGGCTGGAGAATCTGCTCTCCGACTTCGGTGAGCAGGTACTGGAGTTCGGTCGCGAAGAGGCACAGATCTGGGGGCGCCTGTGCGTACCTCATCGCGAAAACGCCATCGATAAGCAGATCGCTGCCATCGCACTGACGCGCGACCTTGCCCTGGTCACTCGAAACGTCAGCCACGTCTCACGATTGGGACCCGTGGTCCTGAATCCGTTTTACCCAACGTGACGTACGTTGCCCTGCGCATGGTAACGGCAGAATCCCGGATGAAGCATGAGAGGAAGCCGGTATAGATCCGGCGTTCAAGATCGCCATCGGTTCGATCAGCATAGCGGCCACGATCCTCGCCGCGCTCCAGACCTTCCTGCGCTTCGGCGAGCGCGCGGAGAAGCACGTGATCGCCGCCGACTGGTACGCGGCGGTGCGCCGTGACATCGACCAGCTACTTGCCCTCTCGACCGAGGAGCAGGGAAGGCCGAAGGAGTGCTTCGATCGCATCCGCAAGGAGATAAGCAAGATCGGGCAGCAGTCGCCCGAGATCGGCGACCGGCTGTGGAAGGTCATGCAGCGAAGTACGGCGTGGACATCGCCTAAGCACTGGCGCATTGATCACGGAAATTGAGGACCGCAGTAGTAGAGCACTACATCGGGGCCCTCGACATGGTAACGAAAACGCCAGCGATCCAAGGGAAGACGGTATTGGCCTTTACCGCGCGGGACATTTTTCGAGCTTTTTAATTGGGTACCTGCGAGCACGATCGTAAGGATTGCTACGGAGGTTGCCTGTTTTTGCTTTCGCCGATGATCGGCGTGGCGGCATAGGGTAGAGTTAAGGGCAAAATCGGCGAATGAGTGGCACAACCGCGCACTTGGACACAGTTGGGGGATGCGCCGCGGATGACTCGGGCAAACGAGCTAATTGAGGTTACCGTGCGTGCTATGGTAGCTTCGCTATGCAGGTTGTTGAAAAAGCACATCCCTACGGCTTACCGAAGCAGCACATGGAGTACAAAGACTATTACCAGATAATGGGCGTGGCGCGGGATTCCACCCAGGACGAGATCAAGCGCGCTTACCGCAAACAGGCGCGCAAATACCACCCGGATGTAAGCAAAGAGGCGAATGCGGAGCGGCGGTTTAAGGAAATAGGCGAGGCATACGAGGTGCTGAAAGACCCGCAGAAGCGGGCGGCCTATGACCAGCTCGGTGCCCACTGGAAAGCGGGGCAAGAATTCCGCCCGCCACCGGATTGGGACGCTGGGTTCGAGTTTCGCGGGGGTGGCTTTACGCAAGGGGACGCTTCGGCCTTCAGCGACTTCTTCGAGTCCTTGTTTGGTCGCCGCTATGCTTCGCCCCAAGGTGCTCGCACAGCGTTTCGAGCCCGCGGTGAGGATCGCCACGCCAAGGTCTTGATCGACCTTGAAGATGCCTACCACGGAACGACCCAGACCCTCACCCTGCATGATCCCGAGGCCGATGGGCCGCGGCGGTCTAAGACTCGCAGCCGCCGCGTTAAGGTGCGGATCCCCAAGGGGGTGACCCAGGGCCAGCAGATCCGTTTGAGCGGTCAGGGCGCTCCGGGTTTTGGGCAAGCACCGGCAGGGGACCTGTACCTGGAAGTGGAGTTCAGGCCGCACCCCTTGTACCGAGTGCAAGACCACGATCTGTACCTCGAGTTACCACTTGCCCCTTGGGAGGCGGCCCTCGGTGCGACGGTCAAGGCACCGACGCCGGGTGGCCCCGTGAACCTCACGATCCCTGCGGGCTCGACCGAGGGGCGCAAGCTCCGCCTGAAGGGCCGCGGTATTCCGGACAGTCCGCCGGGAGATCTCTATGTCACGCTACAGATCGCCCTGCCGCCGGCGGACAGCGAAAAAGCGAAGGCCCTCTACCGGCAGATGAAACAGGATCTCAATTTTAATCCGCGCGCGAGACTGGGGGTATGACCGTGATGCGAAACGAGCGGCTACCGGTGGTCACCGGTCTGAATTTGGACGAACAAGCGATGTTGACCTTGGGGGATCTCTGCCGCGCCTGCGCGGTGCACGCCGAATGGGTGATCGCACTGGTGGACGAAGGGGTGCTGGATCCCCTCGGGCAGGACCCGGCGCATTGGCGCTTTGCGGGGGCGAGCCTGCGACGCGCTCGTGCCGCTTTGCGCTTGCAAAGAGACCTCGGCATCAACCTCGCCGGGGCCGCGCTGGTGCTGGACTTGATCGATGAGGTCGGGTCGCTACGCGCCCGGCTGCGAACGATCGCTTCGGATTTCTAGCACGGCCCCAAAAAAAATGGATCCTCGGTAAGATTACGCGATTCAATCCGGTTCAACTCCCTGAGCCGATACTTCCCTTTGGCCTGTACGTGTCCGAGACGCCAAACGGTCTCAACATTCGGCACCGAGGGCCGATGAGTGGCCCGAAAAGTCCCCGATCCTGGACCCAGAACGCGCGTGATTGACACCCTGAAGGTTCTGGCCGCGTGGTGTCTGCTTGCAGGAAAACACAAGCAGCTGTCTGCCGGTCGCACAATCCAGCGAATAGAAACCAAGGCGCGGATCGACCAAACTCGATAACCGATCTGGTCCCGCTCGCCCCCGTCCTGGTCGCCGACTTTGTTGCGCTTATTGCCGAGGCGGCGCTGATACATGCGGAAGTGGTCGAGGACTCATAAAACTGTCGTCAATGGGTATATTCCCTTAGAATTCGGAATTATATATAGCGTCTTAAATAATGTCGCATAGTCTTGTTACACTAACGGTATCTCTGTGGCCGACGGGAGGTTCCGTTATGAGGAAACTGGAAATCAGTGACGCTGATGTGATGGGTATCGCGATCCG
>JBOIEG010000398.1:0-3945 GCA_050740915.1 Gammaproteobacteria bacterium
CGCTCGGGATCTCGCGTTCCGGCGGTGCTCGGAATCCTCATGTATTTCAATATACACTGCGGTTCCTGCGCTCCGGCGGAACGCGACCTCCCTTCGCTCGCGACGGTTTTTTCACAAACTCTCAGAAAGACGATGAGCTGCATCGCCGTACTCGCGGTCGGCACAATTAGTTTCGGTGCCCCGGCGTACGCCGATCCGTCCGGTAGCGCGTCGTCGCCAGAACCGAAGAAGTCCCTGGCCACCACACCGGACATCAAGCCGCCGACCTATCCAATCGTCAAATACCGACCGGTGCCGAAGCCGCCAGCGAAAGGCGCACAGCGCGGAGTGGTGGCGGTGACCGCCCTGCCCGACGGCGGCGGTGTCGTGACCTTCTACCAGCCGGCGCCTGGGGTCAGCGACACGCAGTTGTACCAGAAGCTCAAGGAGCGCGGCGTCTCAGGGCTTGTGGATCCCGCGGCGGGCGATACGGTAGGCACGCGGGACGTCAATACCTGCGCGTGGGGTTCCGCCACGACGGCGGCGTGCCCGCAGATCCACTGGGCCCGCAACGGGTATTCGCACCCGCAGGTTTACTTTGTCGACCACAGCGGAGACGCGTGGCCGGTCACAGCGGCGGTACCGGTATGGAACCGAGCCCAAGGCGTGGACTCCTGGTACCGGTGGGCGAACTGCCCTGGCAAGCGCGGTACCCACTGCGTCCACGTGTGGAGCGACGACTACGGCGACATCGGCTGGGTCGGCTTAACTAACATTGTGTGGAACAGCAACCGCGACTTGGTCGATGGTGACGTGTACGTCTTGCTCAACGACTATTACTCGTACTTGGGCGCAAATCGGCGCCGCAAGTCGACCTGCCACGAACTCAGTCACGCGCTCGGCATGGGGCACAACTCGTCGGCCAACAGTTGCCTGATCCAGGGTGCCTACGAGCCTCTGTTGCCCAATGGGGACGACTTCGCGCTAATCCACGACGTTTACCCGTACTGATCGCACTGATCGCACCCGCAATTATGGGCCCGCCGATTGCCGGCGGGCCCATAATTGCCTACTTTGCCGTTAGTCACAGGGAATCGGCACGTCCGTCGCGGGCTGGAAATCGACAGTAACGCGCGGATCGGCGGCGTCGAAACGCGCGTAGTCGGCGGAGACCAACGTCATGGTTCCCGGCGTATAGGGGCCCAGCTGCCCGGGCCGCTCTGGTACGGCGTGCCACCAGCGTCCACCGAACTTCGCGTGCCGGATGCCGCAGTGAACATACAGGTCGTACGGATACGCGACACCCACCACGGGATGCTCCGGTCCGGTACGCGCCGGATTCGGTGTCTGCAGTGGCGAGCCTATGGGGGTGCCGGTCGATGTGGCCGTTCCCGCTGGGTTGGCGCCCTGCTGTCCGGGTACCTGGCGCGCGGCGACCGTGGCGGTGGCCCCCACCGCCAGCACCGCGCCCGCAGCCAGTGCGACTAGTCGGTGGATGCGGGCCACGGCAATGGCGCGGGTCTTCATCGACGCGGTGGGGGTGATGGCTCGCAGGCCGCGCCGCAACTGTTCTTCCTCCAAAGTGCTCATCGGCCCTTTAGTTCGTGGGTCATGCTCAAGGAGACGTCCTGCCCGAGTTGCGCCAACGCGCAGGTGGCCAAACTGGTCACCGTACTCGGCCGGCAGTTGAGTACTGCGGCGGTGTCCGCCACCCACGAAGTAACGCAGCACCAGCACCGCGCGCTGCCGGTGCCGCAGTGACCGCAGCGCCCGGTCCAGGGCGTCCGACGTGACCATGTTCTCGGCCACATCGGAACCACTACATTTGCGTTTTCGTCGAGCTGAGGCAAAAAATGCCTCGAAGGGGAAACTCACGATGTCTGCTTGTTCGCCTTTTCATTGCCGAAGGTGGCGCGACAGAAGCCCTCACCACACTGCAGGTCTTCCAGGTAGGTGTCCGGTAATTTCGGAAGGCTATTTGCGATTTGTTCTGTATGGATAAACGAGTAAAATTTGACTTTCAGATTGAATTTACCAACGGTGGCGGAATACAAGGACAGGATTTTCGTCTCGACATCGCTGGCGATGACATCTCGGACAAAGAGCTTGCCGATTATATCGTTCAGGATATGCGCCTCCTCATGGTTGGGGAGGTGCGAATTTTGAACAAGGAATTGTTCACCGAAAAACACAAACGTCAGCCCATCAATAACTCATCCAGACGGGACGCCGTTGTAGATTTGAGCCACACAATCGAAGACGGTCTGGTGACGTATAAAGGATTGCCAGCACCTATCATCTGCGATTACTTGAGCAGAGAAAAGTCCAGAGAATTTTACGAAGTGGGACAGAGTTTCAGATTGGCAAAATCGAAATGGTGGCGAACACAGGCACCTATATTGATTGCCCATTTCATAGATACGAGCAAGGCGAGGATCTGTGGCAGGTTGCGGTAGAGGCGTTCGCTGACCTTGAAGGAATTGTTATTCGCGCTGACTATCGAAAGACATTGGCGATTGACAGCTCGTTTTTCAAAGAGAACGAAGTTCGCAACAAGGCAATCTTGGTTCATACGGGTTGGGATGTTCATTGGAACACAGCCGCGTATTTTCAAAACCATCCTTTCCTAAGCGAAGATGCCGCCGTGTATTTGCAGAAGTGCGGAGCCAAATTGGTTGGCATTGACTCGGTGAACATTGACAGCACACAAGGTACATCCAGACCGGTTCATTCCACGCTGTTGGCATCCGACATTTTGATTGTCGAACATTTATGCAATT
The DNA here is from genome assembly GCA_050740915.1 of Gammaproteobacteria bacterium. Lineage (GTDB taxonomy): Bacteria > Pseudomonadota > Gammaproteobacteria > JBOHHR01 > JBOHHR01 > JBOHHR01. The sequence goes on from JBOIEG010000398.1 coordinate 2,760, forward strand.
TGGGTGAACTGCCCGATGAAGGCTTCACATTCAGTGCAGTGCCGCCGAAATTCAAAGGAGTAGGCACATTCCCTGTGAGGGCAATAGCGAAACTCAAGTAGTGGCGCAGCTATCAATGCTCCGAGTTACTTCTTAGACGCCTCCAAAACCGCCCGAATCTGCCTCCTTAAGCTCGCGTTAAACTCCTGCGGCTTCTCCAGCATGATGAAATGCCCCACGTCGTCTATTTCGACAGCGTCGAAGTCGGCATACTTGCGGTTGACCTCCACGTTCGTCTTCTCCGAGTCGGTGCTATAGGGCAGGGCGTTGATGTTTCGGATGGGAACTTTCGCCGTCTTCATCATTTTCTTGAGTTCCAGAGTCGGAAAGTTTCGAAAGAGCAGAATGCAAACCCTTGGCTCGCACGAGGTCGCCGCCTGGTCCGCTGTCCACGCCACGACCTTAGGGTCGGCTTCTGGGGCGAACATGGATGGGATGAACTCGCGTACCGCCTTAGCGTAATCAACTTCCATTTCGGAGGCAGCCTTCTCGAACATTGCCTTCGGATATTGAATCTCCACGTCGTGCAGGTTGTCGACGCCGACGATGCCACGCACGCGCTGCGGCCTCATCCGCGCGACCTCGAGCGCGATCGGCTCTCCCATGGAGCTCCCGATGAGAATGGCGTCCTTCAAATCCAGATGATCCATGACAGCGGCGACGTCTTGTGCCATCGCATTGACCGTGATCGGCGGCCTGTTGCCGGCCTTGGAGTCGCCGTGTCCCGGCAGGTCGATCAGGACGAGGCGATGGTCTTTTGAGAGCTCACTTGCGGGATTCTTCCAGTAGTGGCGGTTGCAAGACCAGCAGTGGATGAAAACGAGAATTGGGGCGCCGGAGCCAAGATCGTCGTTGACGATAAGGCTTCCGTCTTTCACTTTGAGCTCACCTGTCGTCGCTCCCTTCCCTTGCTTCTCGGCGCCGATGGCGAACAGCGAGAAGGCCAGAAGTGCAGTGATTGAGAATAAGGCGATTCGACTTTTCATAAAAAATCCTCCCGGCGACATTTAAACACTTATTAAAATGCCTCCTCCGCAGAATTTGTGGGTACTGATCTGAGGCGTATTTATGCATCTGATTCATTACTTGGAATAAAGTTACGTTCTATAGGTCCGAAATTTTGGGTATCAAAAAATCTGTTGGGCTG
>JBOIEG010000399.1:0-1658 GCA_050740915.1 Gammaproteobacteria bacterium
ACTCAGTCGGCCCGGATGTCGCGGGTATCGCTTCAGGCGTCAACAATGCCGTAGCCAGAACGGCCGCGCTGCTCGCGATCGCGATCTTCGGCATCGTGATGGCGTGGGCCTTCGAGACCGGTCTGCATGAAAGGTTGCGCGAGGCCGGTGTGTCGCAGGAGATCAGCGCATTTCTTGACGGCCAGCGCGGCCGGTTAGCGGGCGCTGCACTCCCACCCGGTGTGGACGCCACCGTTGCATCGGCGCTCAGGCGCACCGTACAGCTTTCCTTCGTGTCCGGCTTTCGTTGGATCATGCTGCTGAGTGCAGGCCTCGCGCTCTTAAGCGCGCTCGCTGCCTGGGTCTTGGTCGAGCGACGACCGCGCGCGAAGAAGTGATCACGTTTATGAGTTTCAGTTCATTCATCCATCGTTCCCTGCCGCCCCGCGACGGTCACGTAGAACGTGTGATCGATCCACGGTCCGACTACGAGCGCTTGATACAGATCGTCGATCCAGACCCGCTGCTCGCCGTCGTAGAAGAACTGGATCGGCGCGCCGCCCACCGGCGTCACCAGCGACGGTTGATCGAACGACGTGTACGTGATCGTGCGATCCGGCGTGGTGACGAAGTCACCGTAAAATTCCCAATCACCTTTAGAAGGTGAGGCTAAGCGTGAATTCGACGAAGTCAATGGGCTCAGCTGAGCCCGTCTCACGCAAAAAGCTACCCGGAAAGAAATGCGCGTAGATCGTAGTCAAGTTGAAATGCCGGTTAATCTGCCAATCCGCGGTCAATGAAATCGCACTTCCAACGTAGCGAGAACGGCTTCCCTCGGGCGAGCGGATCAAGTTGCCGCTTGGCCCATAGATCCCGTCCTCGACGCTCTGGCGCCAGTAGAAGTCCCAATCGGCGGTCAGCGTGAACGGTTGGAGAACTTCAAGGGTGAGGAACGGATGCACATCGGAGAAATTCCTTGGCCCGAGGTTGGCGAGCTCATTGAAGTAGTTACCTCTTGGGAAGAGGGGATTAAAGGTCTCGAGATCCGCATCGTTCGGATCCCGATCCCCGCTTGCAATGTCGGCCCGCAAGCCCACGCGTGGGTAAAATCGTATCTTATTCCACGTATAACCGATGTCCGAGGCCACCGTCCAGGCCTGGATGTGCCCGCGGCCAAAGCGCCCCCATTGATAGACGGCCTCGAGGTTATAGTCCCAGCCGCCGGTTGCGCCCCGGAGCCTCGCGCCCACCGAGTGCCGCGTTTCGTGATCGCGGCCTTGCGCGTATTCGGCTTCTTCGTCCTCGAAACCCAAGTAGTACCACTCGACAGAAGCACTGGAGAGGGGAGCTAGCTTCCCCATACCATAAACGCCCCAGAGCGCCTGGGAATTGTCGGTGATGTTATCGAAGACCTCGGCTTCATTGCGCACGGGCCGGGCCACGATACCGTCGATCCTTGAGTCACGCCACTGCAGAAGCGCACGCGCCCCATCGAAACTACGACGCACATTCGGTCCCTGGCGTACATCGATCAAACGTGCCGAACCGTAGGACATCTCCTGGCGACCTCCTCGTAGCGTGAGCGTACGGCTCTCGCCCAGAGGGAGTGCGATGTCAAGAAATGCTTGCTGGAGATCCAGTTTATCCTCATCCACCGGACTCGGGCCGCCCTGGCGGCC
>JBOIEG010000400.1:0-1183 GCA_050740915.1 Gammaproteobacteria bacterium
TCCTTTTTCAGACTCCGGCTTTGGGCGCCACAACGATTGGGATCTCCGGAGACAAGTTTACGATTAACGGTAAGGAGGCGTTTCTCTTGGGTGTCAGCTACTTCGATGCGTTCAACTGGCATGCATCGGACCTAGATGAGCTAAAGGCGCGCGGGTACAACCTCATCCGCGTCTGGCTGGACTGGGAAGATCGGGGATTGTTCGATGCAGACGGCAATCTAACTTGGGAACAGCCGCTTGCCGAGCTCGTCGAAGCCAGCGATGCGCGCGGGCTCGTGGTGGATGTTACCATGTTAGATGGTTCACTTTCCTTCGGGCCTAGCAATCGAGAGAAGGCTGTGCGTCAAGCGGTCTCGGCCTTAAAAGGTAAGCCCAATGTGATCTTCAATATCATGAACGCGCACGATTCTGGAGAACATGCGCTCTCTCATACCCAAGTGAAGACGCTCATAGAGGCGGTCGTAGAGGAAGATCCTGATGCGATCATTACTGTTTCGAGCAGTCCTGGCCATATCATAAGAGGCAAAACGCTACAGAAGACCCGGGTCGATGAGGAGCTGAGCGCGGGTATTACGGTCTTTACACCCCATCTCCCGCGGACCAGTGACTGGTATTCAAGAACGGAAGAGCGGGTGACCCGCATCAAAAACCATTTCAAGGACACGGCACGAATGGTCCCCGTCTACCTTCAGGAAGAAGCGCGACGAGGGCTTGCAAAGTTGAACCCCACTCAAGACGAGTTCCTGCACGCCGCAAAAGCAGCGCTTTCTGCCGGCGCGGCCGCGTGGATCTTTCACACCGCCGCAGGGTTTGACCTTGCAGGCGGAAGCCTCTTCTCGCAGCTCAACGCCGTTGAGAAGAGCACTATCGATGCGTTACCAAAAGCGATCTTTGGATCCGACACAAACCTAACTGCGACAACATCAATGGCAAGCGATACAAGCACAAAGAGCACGCTAAGCGAGGACCTTGCCTCGGCGCCTCAGCAACAACCCAATAGCAGCGAGCAAAGCCCGAGTGTTTCCGCAGCCACGTTGTCCGCCCGTGCTAGCGGGGCAACCTATTATGTGGATACCAACCACCCCTCCGCAAGCGATAGTAACCCAGGAACGGAGGTATTGCCCTGGAAAACCATCCAGAAACCGGCAAATATGCTTGTCGCCGGCGATACGGTCTACATCAA
>JBOIEG010000401.1:0-1250 GCA_050740915.1 Gammaproteobacteria bacterium
CACTTTGAGACCGACGAGGAGGATGAAGGCCGGGGTGAAACCGATGAAGTGCAAGGCAGCCGCACGGCGGGTGCGAAGACCTACCGTGCCTTGCGCAAGCGCGGGAAGTCGAAAAACGGTCGCGACGACGCGCCCCAAATCGTGATCGGGGTACGGGTGAAAGAGGTTACCGTCGGCGAGGGCGAGCGCCGTCGGCGTTATGTCCTCTGCCACAACCCGCAAGAAGAAGCCCGTCAAGGGGAGCATCGCGCGCGCGTGCTCGCCGAGCTTCAGGCCGAGCTCGAGAGCCTGCGCGATCCGACGTGCGAAGGGCACAGCAAACGCGTGTGTGGGCTGCGGGCGAGCCGCCGCTACGGGCGCTACCTCAAGCTCACGGCCAAAGGTGCGCTCGTCATCGACGAAGCGAAGGTTAAAGCCGCCGCGCGCTTGGACGGCAAGTTCGTGGTACACAGCAATGATGATACGCTCTGCCGAAGACCTGGCGCTCGGTTACAAGCAGCTGCAACGGGTGGAAGAAGCGTGGCGGACGCTCAAGAGTGGGTTGCGCTTACGCCCCGTTTTCCACTGGGCCGTGCATCGCACCATGCTCACGTCTTCATAACCGTGCTCGCCCTGTTACTCGAGCGCATGGCGGAAGCGGCCTGCGCGGACACCTGGCGCAACATCCGCAATGACTTGAAGCGGATCAAACTCGCGCAATTGTTGAGCCCCCATGGGACCGTTTGGCAGCTGACCGAGCCGCCCACGGATGCACTCAACCACTTGAAATCCCTGAAAATAAAGAATCCCCCACCGCTCCTTCAGATCGCTTAACCTTATGCGTACATGCGTGTTTTCGCCAACACACCTAAGGCATTGATCCGCCTGACTAAATAACAATCATGTCCGCAGCAGCTGTCAAAGTCGGGTCTGGCCGGACATCATCTGGGCAAGCTTCTGTTTGGCCGCTTTAGCCCATCCCTGCCACCCTTCGACTGCGCTCAGGACAGGCTTCGGGATCTCGACCGCTGCGCCGTGCACGTAGACATCGGCCGGGGTCAATGGGTCGCCCCCACCCTGGGGCACCAGCGCCCAGTGAGGTCGCACCTCGTTGTAGCGGCGGCGGAAGAGTTCCAGCGATCCGCGCGCCTCGCCCGGGCTTTGGTAGAGCTTCCAATACACCTCCTCGTTCTTAAGCGTTTGGTGGAAGCGCTCCAATAACCCAAGCTGCGTGGGCGTGCGGTAGTGAATACGCACATGGGCGAACTGCC
>JBOIEG010000402.1:0-2116 GCA_050740915.1 Gammaproteobacteria bacterium
AATCCCCCACCGCTCCTTCAGATCGCTTAACCCTCTGCGTACAGGGGTGGTTTCGCCAACACCCCTAAGGCATTGACCCGTCTGACTAAATAACAATCATGTCCGTAGCAGCTGTCAAAGTCGGGGAGAAGCATCTATGAGCGAGGGGCAACAATTCGAGCTGCCATTACCCTTTCCTGAATTTTCTCGGGATATGCCGCTCTTGCCCGCGCGCATGGTGAACGAATATCAATATTGCCCCCGCCTCGCCTACCTCGAATGGGTGCAAGGGGAATGGTCAGCATCGAGTGACACGGTAGAAGGGCAATACCACCATCGGCGCGTCGATAAACCCGGCGGTGACCTTCCTAAACCTGAGGATATGCCCGCCGACGTGCGGATCCATGCGCGTTTGATCACCCTGTCCTCGAATAAGCTCGGCCTGATCGCCAAGATCGACCTGGTCGAGACGGAAGACGGTTGCCTCACGCCCGTCGATTACAAACGCGGGAAACGCCCTCACATCCCAAAGGGCGCTTATGATCCGGAGCGCGTGCAACTCTGCGTACAAGGCATGTTGCTGGAGGAACACGGCTATAAGGGTGATGCCGGCGTTATCTACTATGCTGGCTCGCGCGAGCGCGTGCGCGTGCGCGTGGAATTCGACCAAGAGCTCCGCAACGCCACCCTGGCCGCTGTCAACGGACTGCGACTGATCGCGGCGGGCGGTCAGATGCCACCCCCGCTGGAGGACAGCCCCAAGTGCCCGCGCTGTTCGCTAGTCAGTATTTGTCTGCCCGACGAGGTGAACTTCCTTCGGCATGGGGCTGTTACTCCGAGGCCGCTCGCTGTCGTGCGCGATGAAGCACTGCCCCTCTACGTTCAGGCGCACGATGCTTCGGTGCGCAAGCGCCAGGACACGATCGAGATCAGGATTGGCGACAATCCCTCGACCAGCGTTCGGATGCGCGACATCTCGCAAGTGGTCCTGATGGGCAACGTCTACATGAGCACGCCGACCCTGCATGAGTTTCTGCGCCGCGAGATCCCCGTCACCTGGCATTCCTACGGTGGTTGGTTCTTGGGGCACACTCAGGGCACCGGCCACAAGAACGTCGAGCTGCGCACGGCCCAATACCGGGCGAGCTTTGATGAACACATCTGTCTTACGTTTGCGAAAGGTTTGGTGCGCGCCAAGTTCCAAAACGCACGCACTCTCATGCGGCGTAATTGGCGGCAAGGCGAGGCGCCCGACGCTTTGCTCGGAGAATTTAAACGCGACATTGAACAGTGCGGTCGCACCCGCAGTCTCGAAAGCCTCCTCGGTGTTGAAGGGTTAGCAGCGGCGCGGTATTTCGGCTCTTTCGCAGAGCTGATCAAACGCCAGGGCGACACCAAAAACTTTTCATTCGATTTCGTCAAGCGCAATCGCCGTCCGCCCGAAGACCCCGTAAACGCACTTCTCTCGTACGCCTATGCTTTGCTGGTGAAGACCTGGACCGTGACCTTGACGGCCGTCGGTTTTGACGCCTACCGAGGGTTTTATCACCAGCCGCGTTATGGGCGCCCCGCGCTTGCGTTGGATATGATGGAGCCTTTTCGGCCATTGGTGGCTGATTCTAGCGTGCTGCTCGCGATCAATAACGGCGAGGTGCGCCCGACGGATTTCGTCTCCGCGGCCGGTGCAGTGAATCTAACGAGCGACGGGAGAAAGCGATTTATCAGCGCATTCGAGCGGCGCCTTAGCCAAGAGGTTACTCACCCGCTGTTTGGTTACAAAGTAAGCTATAGGAGGTTGTTTGAGATCCAGGCGCGCCTTCTCGGAAGATTTCTCTTAGACGATATCCCTGAATATCCAAATTTCACCACCCGGTAGCGCATTGGACGAACACCTTTTCATCGTGACCTACGATATCGCGGATCAGCGCCGCTGGCGTGCCATATTCAATTTGATGAACGGCTATGGAGATTGGCTCCAACTATCAGTCTTTCAATGCCGTTTGAGCCGCCGCCGGCGCGCATCGTTCATGCGCGTCGCCGCCTCGTTGTCGCTCAGTTCGCGGGCTTGCGCCTGCAAGGCGTCGAGCGTTACGCCAGGCTTGATGAACTCGGCTACGGTGGGCAGGGAGGCCAATTT
>JBOIEG010000403.1:0-2126 GCA_050740915.1 Gammaproteobacteria bacterium
TTCGGTGCTTTGCTCTCTCATGGCGGTGTGCTCCTTCTTCTCGGGCTCGCGAGCCCGGCTGATTGGTTGATAAACAAAAGGGTACACCGCCTTCACTTTTACACACCCTTCGATGGTACCTCTCTCAGCGATGGACCAGCACCAACCAGCGGCTCACCTTGGTCGAACGCAGCCCAAGGGCCTTTTTGATGTCACTCAGGATGGCCTCGGGATCATCGAGCGGAAACACCCCGGTCACCCGCAGCGCCTTAAGCGTGGGATTGACGATCCGTAGCGCCCCGGGGCGGTAGCGGTCGAGCTCGGCCAGGACCTCGGGCAAGGGCCGATCATTGAATCGCAGCAAGCTGCGTTGCCAGGCGGTCGTTTCGCGCAGGTCCACGGCCTCGGGTCGCCCCAGGGTTTGGGAGGGGAGGTAGCGCAGCCACTCTCTGCGGAGGATCCGCACTTCTGCGGCGGCCGCTGCCGTGCGGACACTGACCGCGTGCTGCTCTACGGTGACGCGGATCTCCCCGTTCTCGCGCAGGTACACCTCGAACACCGTGCCGAGTGCCCGCACGCGCAAGGCACCGGCCTCCACTTCAAACGGCCGGGCCGTATCCACGGCCACGATAAAGCGCGCCTGGCCGCGCTGCAAGTGCACTCGACGCACGGCAGCCGTGAAGGAGAGCCCGATGGCCGTGTCGGTGTTGAGGAGCGCGCGGCTGCCATCGGGAAGCCGTACCTCGCGCTGCTCGCCGCTCGCGGTATAGTGATCGCTCACCCAGGGATCGAGGAGGTGGGCGCGCGACACGAGTATCGCCGCGACGGCCAGCATCACTGACGCGGCGAGTGCATACCCAGCAGACCGCAGAGCCCGGCGGGGCGGAGTCATCGGGATGGCCGCCGGCTCGCTCGAAGCAGCGCGCAATGCTGGGCTCGCGCGCGCCACCGCGGCCATCTCGGCCCAAAGCCGCTCCACCTTGGCGTAGGCTCGGGCATGCTCGGGGCTCATCGCGCGCCACTCGGCAAAGCGCCGCTGTTCTGCCTCGCTTAGCCCTTCGCGCAGGCGCAGAAACCATTGCGTCGCCGCTTCGCTGATCGTATCCTCTGTCGACATGGAGGGTGTGCCCGCCTGTTTCCCGTATTGTAAGACGTGCGAGCAGCCCCGACGTGCACCGCTACTCCCCGAGCCGGCGTTTGCAATGCAGGACGGCACGAGCGAGGTGCTTCGCCACCATGCTCTTCGAGACCCCTAAGCGGGAGGCGATCTGGGCATAACTTAAACCCTCGCGGGCGTCGAGTAGGAAGGCTCTCCGACAACACTCCGATAGCTCAAACAGCGAAGCGCCTCGATCGACTCGGCCCGTTCCCGTTGAAGCTGGATCTCCTCGGGACCCGGTGGCGGGTCGGCGAGGGGGCACGAAAGCTCGCTCGATAGGATCTCCTGCGCGCGAATGGCCTGCTTACGATAATGGTCGACCACCAGATGAGCCGCGATCCGGTAGGCCAGAGCGTGGACGTTTTGCGCCGGGGCGCGTTGGCTGAAGGCGTGTAGGCGCAAATAGGTGTCCTGAGTAAGATCGGCGGCGGTCTCCGCGCACTCGACTCGCGCACACAGGAAGGCACGCAAACGATCCCCATACCGTTCTATCCATTGCGAAAGCTCCGGGTTTCTGACCGACTTGAGCATGAATAAAGGGCATCCTGCTTGCGCTGCGCGCACGAGCTTGGAATTTCCTTGCTGAATTTGTAGCGATTGTAAGCGTTGGGCACGGGCTTGGGGGTGCGGCAAATTGCCGCACCCCATCCTGAGGTGAGCCGATCCTCGCGAGCGCCGAGTTATTTGACCCCAATGTGGTGAAGGTCGGCTAGGCTAGAGGCTAGAGGCTAGAGGCTAGAGGCTAGAGGCTAGAGGCTAGAGGCTAGAGGCTAGAGGCTAGAGGCTAGAGGCTAGTGTAGTGTCCCTTAAATAACTTTACAGTTAAGCCGCCTTCTTTTTTCCCTCGGGGCAGGGTGGATCGTGTCCTTCCGGTAAGCCTGCATGAATTCCGCTGAGGTTCTTGATATCGTCAGTTGCCGCTTTAGGAGTGCAGGAAAGACAGCTGATGGTAGCCGCAAAGATACGGGCGGGTACACCCGCACATGCC
>JBOIEG010000404.1:0-2007 GCA_050740915.1 Gammaproteobacteria bacterium
CAAATAAAGCCCTGGATGCTTCGTCTGCCATGAGGGATACCGTTGCTTCAGTTGTGTTCCCGCTATTTTACCAGCTCCCTTCTCATCATTCCCCTGTCCCAGGAGGTTTTTTCACAGCCTCTCAGTGTCAGACTTCACGAGCCGCGCGGGTTTTCGGGAGATTGGCGAAAGATTGCGGCGGCGTCCGTTCGGCATGATGGCCAAGGGCCACCCGTAGAGCGTTAAGTCGTTTCCGGTTCTCGTGCATCTTCTTCGCCATAGCATCGTCCTCCCAATTGACTGTTGCCGCCGCGAGTGCCTTGTCGGTCGCTGGGCGCAAATGAATATCGAGGAAGCGTTGCGAGCGAAGCTGTTCCAGCACCTGGCTCAAACCGCCGATTTCTTTTATCCGCTGATAGAGGAAATGTCGTGCTGGATTTTCCAACGTGTCTTTGACCCCACGCGGGCAGCAGCGTGTATCCGAGCAGCCGAACATGCCCCTAGCTCGGCGCGAACCGTTGATCAAAGCTTCCGCTTCTTTACGCTTCAACATGGCATCAATTGCAGGAATATAGATTCGGCGGTGCGGCCCAAAGCTTTTTCCGTGCGTGACTTGCGCCAGGATGAGGCATCGAAGCGTTCGCCGAGAGTGACACCATGCGCGATGCCGCCCGCCCCGAAAGCCATGATCGCAAGTCCGATGACCCCTCCGACATGATCGGCGACCACTGGGATCCCCAATTCATGGAATTCCGCCGCGGACTGGATATAGGTTCGCGCTGCTGTTGGCGTACTAGTCGCGCCGAAGCCATCGACCTTAAGCCATAGCGCTGCCGCGGGAACCGTCTTGAGCGTCGCGATCAGTGACCGGCGCTGTTTTCGGTCACGGAATACCGCATAAGGAATAGCCAGGGAATAGATGATTGGCACCGATGCCCCACTGCCGCGATCGAGGTGATTACGCAGCCGCCGAGTGGATTCCGCGTCCACCGCAAGCCACGGATCATCGGCCCCAGCTAAAACATGCGTCGGGGCGATAACTTGGGTGAAGCCTTGCTCCAACACAAAATCGCCCAAGACTGCGATCAGGCGGCGGCCTGCCGTATCCTGGAAGTCTGATATCTGGTGCGCCCTATCCGTGATGCCCCAGGGCAAAGCCCCGACCGTAGTCGTATGGCCTCCCGGCAAGGCCGATTGCTGTGTCTTAGGATCAAGAATGGCGTCCAAACGGTGCGACAGCACCTGATCCCTTAACTCCACGTGCCGTGCGAGTTGGCAGGGATCGAAGACCGCCCCGAAATAGACTGCGTCGCCGGCAGCGATAAGGTTCAAAATCTCTCGGTGATCGTTTCGACCAGGTCGCAGATACAGCGCCAACGGTTCCGGGGTGGACCGGACGGCTCTAGGAAAGTTTGGAAATTGGGTCACGTTCTCAGAGTTTGTGAAAAAACCTACTGCGCTCGGGATCTCGCGTTCCGGCGGTGCTCGGAATCCTCATGTATTTCAATATACACTGCGGTTCCTGTGCTCCGGCGGAACGCGACCTTCCTTCGCTCGCGACGGTTTTTTCACAAACTCTCAGACATCGTCAGTACTAGCTTTACAATAGCATAGGCAAAGACATTGCGCAATATATAGCGTTTTATATTGATGTTTAGTTTGCCGCGCAGGACCAATCGTATGGTTAGAGCGTTGAAATAATTAATGTAGAGTCATTTACTCCCCCAGCGTAGCTTAGGGGCATCAGGCGCGTGGGCCATTCCCTGACCGAATACGTATAGGCAAAAGTTCTCTTCCCCGAAGGGTTGAAACAGTAGAGGATGGATACTCTTGGCAAGGCGAAAATAGCTGTTGGAGTCAAGTAGTATTTTGTGTCCTTCCGGTAAGCCTGCATGAATTCCACTGAGGTTCTTGATATCGTCAGTTGCCGCTTTAGGAGTGCAGGAAGGACAGCTGATGGTAGCCGCAAAGATACGGGCGGGTACACCCGCACATGCCGATCCCCTCGAGCAGGTTCATCGGCGCTTC
>JBOIEG010000405.1:0-2052 GCA_050740915.1 Gammaproteobacteria bacterium
ACCCGCCAGGGCGCCCAAGATAATCCGGCAGCGCAGCGCCACCTGTTGCGGAGTTCCGTGTGCGGATCCCCATGTCTCCAGCTGCGTGCGTTCAGCCGGCTGCAACTTGATCGCCACGCTGGTGGTCGGCATGAGCGAGACCATAGCAATCACCGGAAAGTCTGTAAAGTTATTTAAGGGACACTACACTAGGTGAACCGTTTCGTCGCCGGTGCGATGCTTCGCCGCCAGGAACGTATGACGAAGTACAGCGGGCGCCGTGTGGTCTCACTGAAGACGCGCCCTAGATATTTCCCGATCACGCCGATAGAGAACGGCTGCACGCCATCAAGAAACAAGGTCACGACCATGAGCGACCGATAGCCTGGTTTCCTGCAAGGGAGACGAGGCTTCGGAGTTGAAACTCGTTCCTATCCAGTCGTCGCCAGACGGCGAGGAATGAGCTAACTCCGGCAAAGGCGCCACAAATGAACAGCGCAGCTATCGAAAGAGGCAGGGTAGGCGCGTGTTTTTTGGCCGCTTCGAGGATCTCGCCATAGACGTGCCCGCGACGAAAAGCAAATAGCAAAAAAACTCCTTGTGTCTCCGCAGGCAGATGCACAAGAGCCCAGGCAACGCGAATAGGTTCAGGGAAACCAAAAGCGATGCCGCGCTCAATGCCCTGGTTAGCAATGCATGTGACTTTTTGTACGTATGGGCACGCGGAGCTTGCGCACAAAAAACAGAATACCAAAGTAAGGCACATCCAAAATCACCCCGGCAGCGTACAGGTAGATGTATGCCTAACGGTCCGCTGGCGCCGGCCATTTTGGCCAAGGCGGAAGATACCGCATGGCATAGAAACCGGCCAATGCAATCCGGTATACACACTTTTTTTGACTCTATCGAAGGAGATCAACATGACCACGAAGTTCACTTTTTACAAACTGTTCGGTGCCCTATTTACCGTGCTTTTCGGACTGCTCGCTGCTGTGCCCGCCGCACAGGCGACTGGTGTCAATAATCTGAAAGCCATCGGGCTCACTCAAGACGGTGTGCTCGTGCGCTTCAACACCGGATCCCCACGCAAAACGGAGAATATCGAAATTATTTCGTTTCAGGGGGGTGGCGATACCTCGCTCATCGGTATCGACTTCCGGGTGCAGGACGGCCTGCTTTATGGGGTCGGGAATTTCGGTGGGCTCTATACCATAAACCCCAAGACCGCGGTGGCGACTTTTCAGAACTACACGCTGACCCCAGCGCCTCAAGGAAGTTTCTTCGGCGTGGACTTCAACCCAGCCGCCAATGCCCTGCGTGTGGTCAGTGACATCAGCCAGAACCTGCGGGTTCCTTTCAGCGTCAATAATGTCAACGTCAATAAGCCGCAACCGACCGTGGACGACAGTAACCCCCCCAGTGGGCCTCGTCCGCTGACCTACGCGGCGCTCGTCCCACCGGTGACTGCCACTGGGATCAGCGCCGCGGCCTACACCAACAACGATCTCGTCGCGACCACGGGCACCACGCTGTTCGACATCGACCCGGCGAACGTCTCGCCGGCGACAGATCCCCAGAATGTGGTCGTAATTCAGTCACCCGCTAACGGCGGGAGCGTGGTGACCACCGGCAGCCTGGGAGTCGATGCAGGCCCGCAAGCCGGCTTCGACATCTTCAGCCAACTCCGCAAGGGGGTGACGGTGAGCAACACTGCGTTCGCCTCGCTCTTCGTGGATGAGGGTTACCGCCTCTATAATATCAATCTGTTGACCGGTAGCGCGAAGCTGGTCGGTGCTTTCGACGACCAAGTCGTCGACCTCGCCATCCAGTTGAAGCAGTAGTGTAGTGTCCCTTAAATAACTTTACAGACTTTCCAGTGATTGCTATAGTTTCGCTCATGCCGAACACCCGCGTGGCGATCAAGTTGCAGCCGGCTGAACGCACGCCGCTGGAGACCTGGGGATCCGCACACGGAACTCCGCAACAGGTGGCGCTGCGCTGCCGGATTATCTTGGGCGCCCTGGCGGGTCAGAACAATGTGTCGATCGCCGAAGAACTCGGCGTAAGCCGGCC
>JBOIEG010000406.1:0-1175 GCA_050740915.1 Gammaproteobacteria bacterium
CCACATACCCACAGCCCAACAGATTTTTTGATACCCAAAATTTCTGACCTATAGAACGTAACTTTATTCCAAGTAATGAATCAGATGCATAAATACGCCTCAGATCAGTACCCACAAATTCTGCGGAGGAGGCAGATAAAGAAGCGCAAACAGCGCTGGCCAACACGTTAAGACTGTCGAGTGTATCCGTCGACGAGTACGCTGCCGTGTTCTATCCCGGCGGTCATGGCCCTTTGTGGGATTTGTCCGAGGATCCGGATTCCATTGCGTTAATCGAAGCCATGCATGTCGCTGGAAAGCCTGTTGCCGCGGTTTGTCACGCTCCCGCCGTGTTCCGCCATGCCAAAGCCCCCGATGGCTCTCCCCTGGTCCAAGGTAAATCCGTGACCGGCTTTGCGAATACAGAGGAAGCCGCCGTTGGACTGACCAATGTCGTGCCTTTCCTGGTGGAAGACGAGTTGAAAAAAAATGGCGGCAAGTACTCGAAGGGAGATGACTGGAAGCCCTATGCTGTTAGCGATGGCAACTTAATTACAGGCCAGAATCCCGCGTCGTCCGAAGCTGGAGCAAAAGCGGTTTTACAACAATTGAGCGTCGATTCGCTGCGTTGGACGGCTAGAGCCCAGCGCCAAACGTGATCGCAGAGCTTGTGAAAAAATCTGCTGCGCTCGGGATCTCGTGTTCCGGCGGTGCTTGGGATCCTCAGGTATTTCACTATACACTCCAGTTGCTCGTCTCATCCTTGAGACTCGCCCCTGCGGGGCTTGCGCGCCGTTTCGCTCCCGGCGAAACGCTCCTCCGCGCCGGCGGAACACGACCTCCCTTCGCTCGCGACGATTTTTTCACAAGCTCTCAGGCATCGTCAAACAAACGATCGAAAGGAGATAGACCATCGAGAACAGCGAGCGGGTGTTCAAGACCAGAAGGTAGAGGATACGCATGAAACGAGCTATCTGTCGGACGTTGTTCTTCGTCGTGCTGTTTGGGGTGGGATGCACTCAGCCGCCGCCCGGGAAAGGACAAGGCGAGATCGCAGCCGCCCAGATCAGCTCCGGCGGCGTGGTGCAGTTTCGCGTTGAAACCGTGGCAAGCGGTCTTGAAGTCCCTTGGGCGATCGCCTTTCCGCCTGATGGACGCATCTTTTTCACGGAGCGACCGGGCAGGGTGCGTGTGAT
>JBOIEG010000407.1:0-3195 GCA_050740915.1 Gammaproteobacteria bacterium
CCACATACCCACAGCCCAACAGATTTTTTGATACCCAAAATTTCTGACCTATAGAACGTAACTTTATTCCAAGTAATGAATCAGATGCATAAATACGCCTCAGATCAGTACCCACAAATTCTGCGGAAGAGGCAAAAAATCTTGCAACAGATCTATCGCGCCGGCGTTCACCATTTCGCGCAATCTTATTAGGCGCCAGGTATGTGTTAACAATCATTCGCGCAACTTTGTCCGCGTTTTGAACAGTCGTCGAAGACGAGAGAACACGCATCCTACTACCATTGAGAGCCTAACAAGCTGGGAGACATCCGGAGTCTCATGAATAAGCGAATCCGCATACAACCTTGACGCCTCTTCAATAAAGTCTCGATACAACTCCTCCCGTTGGGTTAGCTCGCGTGCGAGCTGCTGCGCTTTAACTTGAGTTTGCTGAGTTAGGCACGAGGTCGCGAAAGATGTCAGGCAACCGATACCCGGGGAATAAGGATTTCAAAAGCCCTCTTTCTTAAAGAGGGAAGATACGACTGGACCCGTTAGCTGTCAATCACGCGCCATCTTGTGCGGAATCGGGAGCTATCCAGCTATTCACCGGCCCGAAGTGCCGGGCTTCTGGGCGTTTTGGGGGCGTGCGCGAGTGCAGGCCCAAAGGGAGGTATCGGTTCACGGACTGAACCGGATGGGAGGGGACCGTTTGAGATCAGGCCGTTGCGAGGCGATCGAAGGACAAACGATAGCGCAAGCGAGCGGGTGTTGTATATGGCGATGGAGCTGAGCCACAAGCATTCTGCATTGTTTGGTGCTTGATGGGGTCTATTGCACCACCGGTAGCGCGCCGGTATTCCACCCCGTGCGCGCGCCCACCGCTGAGCAGCTCCAGGACTTACTGATCCGTTTGATAAAGCGTCTCATGCGTTATTAACGCGCAAAGGCTATCTGGTTGAGGAGCAGGACATGACCTACCTGGGGGACACCGATCCGGAGGCCGCCGCCCTGGCACCCTTGCAGCAGGCCGCTTGCACCTACCGCATTGCGCTCGGGCCTCGGGCGGGTCAGAAGGTGCTGACGTTACAAACGCTCCCCAGCCGAGCGGCACGGCCCACGCAGCAACGCTGTGTCAACGAGCAGGGCTTTAGCCTGCATGCCGAAGTGCGGCTTGCCATCAATCAGCGCCACAAGCTGGAACATTTATGCCGCTACATCGCCCGCCCAGCCATTGCCAATGAACGGCTGACACTCAATCGGGCCGGTGAGGTCGTGCTGCAACTCAAAAGCCCCTACCACGACGGCACCACCTATATCGTGATGGAACCCTTGGAATTTATGCAGCGACTCGCCGCGCTCGTTCCCCGTCCGCGGTTGCATCTCATCCGCTTCCATGGCGTGCTCGCACCGAACGCCAGGCTGCGTGCCGAGATCATCCCCAGCCCGCCGGTCAACGCCAATGACAAGTTAGCCGACCACGGTGACCCACTCCCTCCCTCGGCACTAGCCCGCATCCGTTGGGCCCAGTTGCTCAAGCGGGTGTTCGATATCGATATTGAACACTGCCCCCACTGCGGCGGCACCTTAAAGATCATCGCCGCCATCTTAGACCTCTCCGTGATCGCCAAGATCCTCGCCCATCTTGGCTTGCCTATCCGGGCACCGCCGCGCTCACCCGCCCGCCGACCCGCTCTGTTCTACGCCGCCTAACCCCGCACCGACAGCGCTTATGCAACAGCGTCGAACTCTCGCTCGGCCTGGGTTCGCACACACCGCCAATCGGGCTCTGACATCAGCCCACTCAGGCTGATCAACAACCCCGAAACCCCCATGAGCGCACAAGTTCTCATCCACTATTTCGTGTGATTGACCCACTAGCCGGATCAAAAAGGCCGTTTGAAATAGCTATTCGCCGAGGACGCGGACCCGTATGCTTGACAACTCACGAAGCCGAGCACTACTCTGCTTCTTGACAAAAAAGGGCGTTTAAAATCCCTATTCGCCCGTCACCTTCGAGGAGGAGGCGGACGATTCCTAGACGGGCCGAGGTACACAAACGTCAGCAAACGCCAAGCCAGCCGATGGTACAGTCTTTTTGCTCAATCCTCGTCGTCGACTCCAAAGACACTCCCCTGGTCATACCGGACGAGAAATAAGGATCGCCACGATGACCCAGCGTATGAACTATTCAGCCGCCGCCCCAGGCGGCATGAAGGCTCTAGGATCAGTCCATGGCTACGTAAGTCAGAGCGGGCTACCAGCAACCCTGATCGATCTTGTCTATCTTCGCGTTTCGCAGATCAACGGATGCGCCTACTGCATCGACATGCACAGCCGCGCCCTGCTCAAGGCGGACATGCCGGTCGAGAAGCTCGTCCTCGTCTCGGCCTGGGAGGAAGCCGGGTCCCTGTTCAGCGACCAGGAAAAGGCCGCCTGAAGTGGGCCGAGGTGGTCACCCGGGTCAGCGACACGAATGTACCCGATGAGGCCTATGCCGAGGCCTGCGCCACGTTCAGCGAGAAGCAGCTGGCCGACCTGACGATCGCCGTCGGCCTGATGAATGCTTACAACCGCCTGACGATCAGCTTCCGCGCCACGCCGCTCGCCGCAGCTTCAGCCGCAGCTGCGTGAGATCTCCCAAGACGCGACAGATGCAAGGAGCATCCGATGACGACAAACAGCATCTCTCATGAAGAGGCACGCGACCAGGTCGACACGTCGATGATGGCCTGGCGCGTACATAAGTTCGGCCCTTCGGAAACAATGCAGTTCGAGCGCGTTCCTGTGCCCAGTCCCGGCCCCGGCGAAGTCCTCGTCAAGGTCCATGCCGCCGGGGTCGGTCCGTGGGATGGCTGGATCAGAGGCGGAAGAAGCGTGCTTCCGCAACCGCTTCCCCTCACGCTGGGTTCCGACCTGTCCGGTGAGATCGAGGCCGTCGGGCCAGACGTCACCGGCCTGCGCATCGGCGATCAGGTCTATGGCGTCACGAATCCGCGCTTCATCGGCGCCTATGCCGAATATGCTCTGGCTTCCGCCGCAATGATTGCGAGGAAGCCAGCCTCGCTCAGCTACATCGAAGCGGCCTCCGTTCCCGTTATCGCCGTGACGGCGTGGCAGGGACTGTTCGACCAGGCGCAGCTCACAGCAGGCCAGACGGTCCTGATCCATGGGGCCGCTGGGAACGTTGGCGCTTATGCGGTGCAGATTGCCCGC
>JBOIEG010000408.1:0-2659 GCA_050740915.1 Gammaproteobacteria bacterium
TAGGTGACGGGCAGGCAATACTAATGAGGCACTCCAAGGCTGAAAAGCGGAGCGAACGGATAGGTAGAGCCGCAACGTCGGCCACCGAAGGCCCGAACGGTTCCCCGAGAGGGGATTAAAAGAGAGGGGTGGTTGTTTGTTGAGGAATCGAGGTCATGCATCCGTCGAGCAATGTGAATTGCTTTTATGGGATGAAACTTCGGCTGGCGAGACAAAGGAAGACCCTCCGGTTGACATGGCGGTTGACTTATTCTGCCGAACCGCCGTATACGTGATCCGTTTGTACGGTGGTGTGGGAGGGGCGAGGCCGTGAGGCCTCCCCCTATCCCGATTAGACGATAAGCTGGCGTCCCATGACTGACCCTTGTTGCTTCTGCGGAGCACCGGCGACGTCGAGGGAGCACATCCCGCCGGCTTGCTTGTTTCCTCAGCAGAAGGATCTGCCGGATGGCGTCGACTATCGCAAGAACCTTATCACTGTTCCCTCCTGCGATGCGCGCAATTCGCAGAAGTCTAAGGACGACGAGTACCTTCAGTTGGTTTTGATCCACGGGTATTTCAACAACAAGGGTAGCCGCGATCATTTCAACTCGAAGATAGTTCGTGCGCTAACGCGCCGCCCCGCAATTCTCGCTGCTCTTTATGCTGATGCAACCCCCGGTACGGTCGACGCGGAACCAACGGTGTTGGTGGATATCGATCGCGGCCGATTCAATGCTGCACTTGAGCGAGTGTGCCAAGGCTTGTGCGTGTTCGAACTGGGCGAGCGTTGGCCGAAGCAAATCGAGATTCATACACCGCTCCTGGTGCTGCAAAACCATCCCGATGCAGATAGAGTAAACGAACTCGTCACTGGCCTAAGTAAGGCGGTTATTGGGTGTCTGCAGAAAACCGATAGACGTGGCGACAACCCAGACATTTTCTGGTATCAAATCTCGGTGGACAGAGGCAAGGACCGTTTTCTGTGTCGTATGGTTTTCTACGGGGGCTTTGAAGTGTTGGCGGTGTCCCATCCTCGCTTACGGGGAAATATCGTCTAACCCGCCCATGAACACGGACGCTCAAGAAGCAGGCTTCAGCCCGCCTCTTGAGCGCCGGTTATGGGCAATACGTTGGGCGGCCACACATAGGGACCCATGCGATTAATTGACCGGTTTACAACGTTGCTCTTTGACATGAACAGCACGTTCATGTTCGGAGAAGATAGGTTCAGCGAAGGCGAGGACTTTTATCAAACCTATCTTTCTTCTGGCGGCAGCCGGTTGTCGCCCGTGGAGGTCACCCGATTCATTCGTACCTGCTACGATGGAATGTCCCGCGATTTTGAAGATCCCGCCCGTTACGACGATTTTCCCAGCCTTCTCGAGGGATTCCGCTTTTACTCAAATCCGCCAGAAGATGAACTGCCTTTCCTCGAACGCACCTTCGCGCTGCACGAGCTCGGCTCGGTTCCGGAGTTCTCCGCCGTCATTCTGGGCCGCTTATCACAGACGCATCGGCTCGCGTTGGTCGCTAATATCTGGGCCCCAAAACAATCATGGCTTGCGGAATTCAAGCGGGCGGGTATTGAAAAGGCCTTTCACCACACCGTGTTCTCCTCCGATTTCCGCAGCATCAAGCCTTCTCCGGTCCTTTATCAGGAAGCCCTGCGTGGCGTAGGTGCCCGACCGCAAGAAGCATTGTTTATCGGGGACAGCCTTCGATATGACATAGAAGGAGCTAAAAAGGTAGGTATAACGACCGTCTGGGTGACATCACAACCGATACCTCACCCATCTGTTGATCATGTTATGAGCACCATTCAAGAACTCGAAACATATGCCGCCCAACACTTATGAGGCCTCCTTGTGTCAATAGGCAATAACATATTCCAGCAATGGATTTTATCGACTACTGACGATCTTGGTAACGCACGAGTCAAGCCAGGGGCGCTGACTTGATTTCGCTGTTTTGGTTTAGACAACATGTGTCTGCACCAAACACTTATTGAGGTTCAATTAGCGCCGAGGAACTGCGAGCACCTTTATTGCTTGCGGCTTGTTGGCAACCAAGCGGGAGCCGGCCCCCGCGACCTAGAAACTTATCCGTACCCTGCTGCCGGCCTATTCAAAGGTGGGGCTCAACACCGGTTGTGTTGTCCAGTTAGTGTCAGGCTCGGGTAAGGGGCAGCCACATAAACTTGCCTCATTCATTACCGCATGAAAAGGAGCGGAAGCGGGTGTCCAATCAAAGCCCGGGGCTCGGGGATGCGTTGCCTAGGTGCTCATGGGTGTTCATCGACACACACGTTGAGAATTTTTCAGAGCACTGAAAGAGGCTATCCCATGAATGTCCAGTTAGGCGTCAGGCTCACCCACTTCCCTCCGTTAACCGTTTAAGAACTTCTGCATATCGAATGCTTCCCCTCGCATCAAGAGCTGATAGACGGCACGGGCCAGACGATGGGCGAGACAGGTCAGCGCTTTGCCCTTGCCATGTTTCTTCTCAAGTGTAGTGAGATACTTTTGCCCCTCGGGATTTTGCCGTAGAAATAAGACGGCGGCTTCCGAGAAGGCCCACTTGAGGTAGGCGTTGCCGATCTTTTTGCCCGAGGTACCATACTTCTTACCGGCGGATTCTTTGGCACACTTGACCAGCCGGCAGTAGGACACAAAATCCT
>JBOIEG010000409.1:0-1103 GCA_050740915.1 Gammaproteobacteria bacterium
CCCGCAGGCCAGATAGCTGTCCTCTCGCGCACAGTCCTGGCTCGGATTCTGCGCCTCGATAGGCGCACTGGAATCTCGGCCAAGGAGGATCTGACGGCGCCTCCACAGACCTGCCGAAAGGACACTATCCACCTGAGCTACCAGGGCACTCAGGATCGATGATAGCAAGAACCAAACGAGCCATCCACGAGGCGAAAAGTCGACGCAGAGGAGTTGCGCGGGGAACAGCTAACAGTGCTCTATACGCGCAGCCTGTTAACCTATTTATCGGAATGTCCGCTTTTTAGGGGACACTTCGACTGACTCCGAACTATTTACCGAAAAAAGCAGCAAAAAGGGGGGCTTTGCTTTGCTCCCTTGGTCAATTACTTCGGGTGATTGACCCGTGCCCTGACGTCCCTGTGAGGGCGGGCACCCCGAATTAATCGAAGTGCCCTTGATCGAAAATTA
Organism: Gammaproteobacteria bacterium; assembly: GCA_050740915.1. GTDB lineage: Bacteria > Pseudomonadota > Gammaproteobacteria > JBOHHR01 > JBOHHR01 > JBOHHR01. Next base: position 451 of record JBOIEG010000409.1, read on the forward strand.
GCTTAACCACGGACTCATTCGGGATCGCAAGCGACTTAAAGCTTAGGACCGAAGCTGAGATACACGCGATTCCGTTATTCCTAGAACCTGCCCGATCTCGCGCATGTTCAATTCCTCATCGTAATGTAGGGCAATAACCAGCGCCTCTTTCTCCGGCAGAGCCGCTATCTCTTGCGCAAGCGCCTTCTCAATGCGGTGGTTTTCAAACTGCTCCTGGGGGGTGGGCGCAGCGTCTGCTACAGCCTGCGAGAATTCTTCGCCATCGGTTGGCATATCATCCAGGCTAAGGATCTTATGTTCACTCACCTGGCGCAACAGGCGGTGATACTCTGAGAGCTCCAGTTGCATCTGCTTGGCAACCTCCTCATCTTTCGCGTCTCGCGCCTGTTGCGCTTCGATCTCTCCCACGGCCTGGGTCATCTGGCGCACTTTTCGGTACAAGGAGCGAGGCACCCAATCTCCCTTCCGAACTTCGTCCAGCATCGCTCCTCGAATGCGGATCTTGGTGTAGGTCTCGAAGCTTGCGCCCCTAGGAGCCTGTCGGACTTAAGGCGGAACTTTTGATGTGCAAACCGATCGGATCGGCAATGGATTCAATGAGCGAGCGTGCATGAGCCACTTCCGTCAATGCGATCGTGACACACCCTACCTGC
>JBOIEG010000410.1:0-1126 GCA_050740915.1 Gammaproteobacteria bacterium
CTCGGTCGCCCAGCTCGCTCGCCCGCGTGCAGTCCGGCAAAACCGATTTGCTCGAAGCGATTAACCCAGCGTTGCACGGTGCGCTCGCTCTCGTCGAGCTACAGCGCTGCTTGGCGGGCACTCATGCTCTTAGCCACGAGCAACAATTCGTGCAGCCGATGAGCGTAGCGCGCCTCTTCGTTGCGCTCGATCTCTTGCCGGCTCGCGATACCCATCACATCAGCGTCACTGATTTCCAGTTTCCTCATAACGGAACCTCCCGTCGGCCACAGAGATACCGTTAGTGTAACAAGACTATACGACATCACTTAAGACGCTATGTATAGATGTGGCGGGATTGGGTTGAAAATGGTGATAGCCCCGGCCCGGGGGCTATCGCGAGAGCACGGGTATTCCCAAGAGATGGAGCCTGGCGGGCGCCGAGGCACGGTCGGGATTTAAGCTCGCCATCCGGGTGATCATCTTGCCGGGAAATCGTGGTCTGTCCCAGGTCTGTCCCGGAATTCTCCCCCAACGATTAGCGACTAGCGTTCTTACCGCGACCATCTGACCGAAAGCCTAGTCAAGAAAGTATCTGAGCCTGGCCCCTACTGTTCGTGAACCGCCCGGTGCGGACCCGCTTGCCGTGGTGGTATGGGGGCCGGGGGCTAACCTCCCCCCGGCTACCCGATTAGGCTTTAGAGCGGCGATTTGAGAGAAGCAAGCCTGCCAAACCAAGCCCGAGAAGTGAAAGAGATGCAGGCTCAGGAACGGCATTTGATTGCTGGCTTACGAAACGAAGATTATCGAACACCACCCAATCGCCACCTCCACTTAGATTTACCTGCTTAATACCGTCTGTTGCGATACCGTGGAAAAACCCTCCACAGCACGGATCGTTAATCTTGAGGGCTTCCAAGACATTGTTTGAGATGTCATATGCCGTATACACCCAAGGCCCATTCAAAGCTCCTCCGATGATGCCGAAGGCAGACACTGCATCGTCAAAAACCAGATTAAAACTCCGCGGTAGGGACGCCGGTTACCCGGCGCCCCCCGCACAGACCCGGACGTGCAGTATTCCCGCATCCGGTTCCTCGGTTGCACTCGCTTCCGCGCAGGTGGGAACCGTCACCGGCCCTCCACC
>JBOIEG010000411.1:0-1359 GCA_050740915.1 Gammaproteobacteria bacterium
CCCGCAGGCCAGATAGCTGTCCTCTCGCGCACAGTCCTGGCTCGGATTCTGCGCCTCGATAGGCGCACTGGAATCTCGGCCAAGGAGGATCTGACGGCGCCTCCACAGACCTGCCGAAAGGACACTACCGTTCTTGCGTGAGGCATTTTCGACCATTCGCTTACGCCACGTATTGGTCACTGTAGCCACATCCCGATCCGGATAGCGCTTGCGCATGTGCGCGAGCACGTATTCAAAGATGGTGAGGAGATGTCCGCGTATGTGCAGCTTTGCCATAGGGGAACGGGTAAGCCATCCCTCCACCAATTCGATATGCACCAGGCGTTCGTTAAGCAGCGTAGTGCAGTCCCAGCCACCCGTAGCCCATTCTCCCAGTTTCGTTCCGATAGCCACCACCAGATCGGTATCTGGATCGGCTAAGGCCCGGTTCGCGCCATCGTGACCGGCAAATCCCACCACGCCTCGAAACAGGGGATGATACGGGTTTACCAAACCCTTGCCGTGCGGTGTGGCGAGAATGGTTGCTTTTGTCAGCGCTGCGAGATCTAAGATAGTACCAGCCGCTTTGAAGCAACCGTTGCCGATGACAAACACGATCTTTCTTGCGTCTTCCATGAGCTTGGATAATTTGACTGTGGCCTCGTAATCGATAAGAGAAAAGCGCGTGATCAGGGCGGCTAGATCACAGGACGGGCTTCCTACCGAGGAGGGTAGCGCAGCACATCAAGCGGGATGCTCAGGTGCACGAGGCCGTTCGGTGCATGGAACGCGGTCATGATGGCGGTGACCAATTTGTGCTCGAACTGGTCGGGGTGTGAAACCAGCGTGTTGTAGCGCGTGCAGTACTGGAACATTCCCACCGTGCTGGTACCGGTGCAGGAGGACTCCTGAAAGGCGCCACGTCCGAAGTAGGCAAGCGCGGTCTGCGCCGTGATGACGAGCATGGGGATCTGGTCTTCGTAGGCGCAGGCGACACCGGTTATGAGATTCGTTGTTCCTGGGCCAGTTGTGCCGCAACAGACCCCCAGACGCCAGGTCTCGCGCGCGTAACCGTCTGCCATGAACGCAGTGCCGCTTTCGTGGCGCGCTCCCACAGGTCGGGGTCCGCCGCGCCGAGCGCTGCGCGCCAGAGCGTTATACAGCGGTTCAATAGCACCGCCCGGGATCCCGAAGACATATTCGACACCGATTCTCTCTAGATAGGAAACCAGCAGGTCACCCAGTTCATACACGTGCCTAGGAGCCTGTCGGACTTAAGGCGGAACTTTTGATGTGCAAACCGATCGGATCGGCAATGGATTCAATGAGCGAACGTGCATGAGCCACTTCCGTCAATGCGATCGTGACACACCCTACCTG
>JBOIEG010000412.1:0-3091 GCA_050740915.1 Gammaproteobacteria bacterium
TGTCCATATATCCACAGCCAGAGCCTGTAGGACTTGCGTCAGAATCGTTGTTTTCCTCAGACGCCCTTAACTCCATGGGGTCTATCAAGTAGAAAACTACCCACAAATTTTGCTGAGGAGCCTAAAATTCTATCTCTCTCACACCCATATCCGATAGATGAAAGCGTATAACCGTACCTGGCCCTTGGTCCTTAGCCTCTTTCCATGCGTTGGTTTCTCAAACGATTTCCCGACCCTAGACAGGGTAGACCAAGTATTGACGTGCATGAAACAGCACGGCGGCCAAACCGTCGATAACCTGTATGCGTGCAGTTGCGCTATCGATACCATCGCTTCCGTCATGCCTTACAAGCAGTGGCTGGAAGCCACCACTTTCCGCTCCTTCAAGGCCATGCCCGGGGAGAAAGGCGGCGTGTTCCGAGAATCACCCTTGGGAAGCAAAGACGTCAACCGGTTGGAGCAGGCCGAGAAAGAAGCGCAGAGGCGGTGTTTTTTGCGCGCGAGGGGCGTCGGGACGAAACCCCAGTGATTTTTATGACTGAGCGTCGTTCCCGACCGCGAGGCTCTTACCAAAACGCACCATTTTGACTTTTTCCTCAAGTTCCATCAGTTGTTGCAGAGTGTCGGCGCGTCGCCGTAACGAATGGGCACCTCCGAGAGGCCCTTAGATCGAAGTGCCCCTTTAAGTTGATGATTCCTGCGAATGAGTTATGATCCCGCTCGGTGTGCCGGATCGCACCCGGGGTGGCAGCCCCACTGGGCTATAAAGCAACAGTCGTTTCGTCTGATGTCGACAGGGAGCTGGGTGTGGGGTGCCAAAATAAAGGTTGCGACATTCCTGTACGATCTCGGGTTGTCGGGAGTTGCTAAGACTCGAAAAAAGAGATCGACCTTGTTTGTTTAAAGAGGAGGAGGTCATGAGACGAACATCGTTCAAGCGATGGTTAATAGCAGCGATGTCGTTGGCCTTGGCGCCTACGGCGTGGGCCAGTGACGAGTTGCTCAAGCTGCAGCAAGATCCGAATTATTGGGTCATGCCAAACGGAAACTTTTCGGCCTGGCGGTATTCCGAGCTGGACCAAATTAACATCCAGAACGCGCACAAGCTTCAGGCGGCTTGGACGTTTTCTACAGGTGTGCTGCGCGGGCACGAAGGGGGTCCTTTGGTCCTGCCCGGAAGCGCGACGGGCCTCGCGCACGACACGCTCTACGTGAGTGCACCGTTTCCGAACAATGTCTACGCGATTAACTTGGACACCCTGGAGGTGGTTTGGGAATACGTGCCGGTGCAAAACTACGACGAGACCGTGCCGGTAATGTGCTGCGATACCGTGAGCCGCGGCTTGGCGTATGGCGACGGTAAGATCCTGCTGCAACAAGCCGATACCACCTTGGTCGCTTTAAACGCTAAAACCGGCGAGAAGGCCTGGTCGGTCAAGAACGGCGATCCCAAGAAAGGGGAGACCGCCACCAACGCGCCGCATGTCATCAAAGACAAGGTATTCACGGGGATCAGCGGTGGGGAGTTTGGTGTGCGCGGCTGGCTTGCGGCTTATAACCTAAGTGACGGCAAGCTGGCCTGGAAAGCCTACAGCACGGGACCGGACGAGGAAATGCTGCTCGACCCCGAAAAAACCACCTCGTTGTTGCAGCCGGTTGGAAAAGACTCCAGTCTCAAGACCTGGGAAGGCGATCAATGGAAGGTCGGCGGCGGCACTACCTGGGGCTGGTTTGCGTACGACAAGGAGCTTAATCTCGTTTATTACGGCTCCGGCAATCCGAGTACCTGGAACCCCGTGGTGCGCCCTGGCGACAACAAATGGTCCATGACCATCTTCGCTCGTGATGTGGACACCGGCGTGGCCAAATGGGTCTACCAGATGACCCCGCATGACGAGTGGGATTACGATGGCGTCAACGAGATGATCCTGGTGGATACGAAGGTCAAGGGCCAAGATCGCAAGGCCTTGGTGCACTTCGACCGCAACGGGTTCGGCTACACGCTTGACCGCGTGAATGGCGAGCTCTTGGTTGCCGAAAAATATGATCCTACGGTCAACTGGGCCACGCACGTGGACATGAAAACGGGCCGTCCGCAGGTGGTTGCGAAATACAGCACCCACCAAGGCGGCGAGGACGTCAATACCGAAAACGTCTGCCCAGCCGCCCTCGGGACCAAGGACCAGCAGCCAGCGGCCTACTCTCCGCGTACCGGTCTGTTTTACGTGCCGACTAATCATCTGTGCATGAGCTATGAGCCGGTGAGCGGGGGCGAGTACACGGCGGGTCAACCGTATGTAAACGCCGTGCTTAACATGTACCCGGCGGGCAAGGCGGTGGGCGATGGAAGCAACCACCTCGGCAACTTCATTGCCTGGGACGCCAGCGAAGGCAAGATCAAATGGTCCATTCCCGAGCGTTTCTCGGTCTGGAGCGGCGCCTTGGTGACCAAAGGCGATGTGGCCTTCTACGGTACTCTGGAGGGTTACATGAAGGCGATCGATGCCAACACGGGCAAGCTGCTGTGGCAGTTCAAGACCCCCTCCGGCATCATCGGCAACGTGAACACCTGGTCCCATAAGGGCAAACAATATGTCGGAGTGCTGTCCGGCGTCGGGGGTTGGGCTGGCATCGGCATGGCGGCCGGTTTGATCAATGACACCGATGGTTTGGGTGCCGTTGGCGCCTATAAAGGGCTGGACAGCTATACCCGACTCGGTGGCGTGTTGAGCACTTTCTCGTTGCCCTAATGAACTTAGGGACCAAGTTAAAGAATAAGCTCAGTCTGGTCTCGCCCCGGCAGCTCATCGAATGAGTTGCCGGGGGTTTTTTCCATTCGGCAGCTGTGGATCCAGCCTGGCCCCTTTAGCCACCTTTAGCCACGTATGTAGCGCCGCGCAATACGGGAAATTCCGTGCCCAAATCATTCCGGATCCCGCGAGACTTCATCCGGGCCACGCTATACATAGCGTCGTAAATAATGTCGCATAGTCTTGTTACACTAACGGTATCTCTGTGGCCGACGGGAGGTTCCGTTATGAGGAAACTGGAAATCAGTGACGCTGATGTGATGGGTATCGCGATCCGGCAA
>JBOIEG010000413.1:0-1115 GCA_050740915.1 Gammaproteobacteria bacterium
TTCCCCACAGAATGGTGGCACTACGATTTTCGCGGATGGAAGCGATTCGACCTGATGGACCTTTCTCTCGACGAGGTGCCGTGACCGGAGGCCGGCGGCACTCCCGTCTTAGCTTCATCCGCACTTCACGGTTATGGCGTGACCCCTTGGCCGGATCGGCTACAAAATCCGGATCGCGAATGAGATCCCACATTTGTTTTGTCACACGGTAGGGCCGGTAGGCATCCCAGACCTTGATCCCTAACCCCTGCTTCGCCAGTTCCTGCTGCACCGCGTGCAGCGCCCTCGCGGCAGGCGCCCGCAGCAGGGGGCGGGCAATGTTATAGACGGGCTGCTTCATGAAGTTCTGATCCGTGGCGTAGCGGATGTCGATTACAATCCCAGGTATCGCATCCCGGAGATCCACCAGCCGCTTTGAGGGATCGCGGCGAACCAGCTCCTCGTAGATGGTAAGGGAGCGGACAACGGGAGGACCCTTTTGCGGGATCTCATTGGCGCAACCCGCGAGCGCCGCGAGGATAAAAATCAGAGGGCGAGCCACGAAAACGCCAGGGCCGTGAGAGCCTTGCCCGGCAGCGTTCGACTCAGTCTTCAATTTGCGCCATCCTAACTTGGGTCTCCTCGATTACCTCATACTCTCCGTCAAGCGTGTTAGTTCCGGCTACTTTGCGCATTCTCCAGCGCACCCCAAAACCACAATCCGAGACCCACAGCCGCTAATACAGACAAAGCTAGAAACGCAGCAAAAAAGAAATAGGGATATCCCTTTGGCTCCAGCGGCTACTATATCTTGTTTTTGGGTTTCGGCCCTCTTACGTGCTTAACCAGTGCCGAGTAGGGAACTGGGTCGATTGCCACAGCTTGCTGAATAAGCCGGTAGAAGAGTTTGCCGCGATATCGAGAGGTCCTGCGGTTGAACCGAAACGTGTATTCGTCGAGGTAGTAGTCCAGATGCGCATGACTGACAGCGCCCTGATGAGTCCCCAGCAACTCCGCGGTAGGGACGCCGGTTACCCGGCGCCCCCCGCACAGACCCGGACGTGCAGTATTCCCGCATCCGGTTCCTCGGTTGCACTCGCTTCCGCGCAGGTGGGAACCGTCACCGGCCCTCCACC
>JBOIEG010000414.1:0-2888 GCA_050740915.1 Gammaproteobacteria bacterium
GAGAAGAGTCTGTCCATCATCAACTCACGGAGTCGATCGCCTTGATGACCACCCGAACCTCGATTTTGGCGTTCAACACGCACGTTATGGCTTTGGTGTTCAACCTAAGTCCGACAGGCTCCTAGGCGACATTCCACCCGCGCTTGTCTCACCGGCGCCGGTATCCCCTCTCGGCGGCTTATCGCCGCGAATATCGAAAATTCACAACCTCTGAGGCCAGCTTTACCCAACGGGCTCGTGGTGCCGAGTTGCCGGTTTATCAGAAATTGAGTCGCGACGGCCTGGCCGCCGCCACCTGGCTCAAACGCTATGCCGAGGCGCTGCTGAAGGGGGATGAAGAATGAACGCGCAGGCCTGCCGCAACCAACTCAAGGACATTTGCCGTGACAAGGGAACACATGCGGGATTATTACTTGCCTGTTATCTTCGAGTTCCGGTAAAGGACAAGGAGAAACACCCCGGAGAACGCCGTCTGCTTTTCGAAGCCGCCATCAAATCAACTCGCTCCGCTGGGGCGCTATACGAGAAGGCCTATCTGCGCAGGCTGGATGACTTCAAGAAGCTCCCAAGCAGGGCCGAGGGTCTTTTTGAGGTAAAGGGCCGTCTTATCGTTGGTCTCGGTGGGGAAAATGTCCTGGAAACCGGCATTAGCTTGCACCATACCTATGGCGTTCCGATCATTCCGGGTTCCTCCTTGAAGGGGTTGGCGGCCCATTACTGCGATCAGACATGGGGCGCTGCGAATGAAGAATTCAGAATAAAGGGGGCCAAAGATCGCGATGAGCAAGGAAAAGAGTTTTCCGGCAAGGTAAACATCACCGTGTCCTCTTCGGGGCCAATGACGACTCCGGCCATATCGTTTTTCATGATGCCTGGATCACACCGGAATCCTTAAAGGGAGATGGCAAGCAAGGCCTCGTCCTCGATGTGATGACGCCGCATCATGGTGATTACTATGCCGAGAAGAAAAATGATAAGGGAGAACTCCTTGCGCCCACCGATGTTGACGACCCGAATCCAATCACATTTCTACCGGTCGCCGGGGCCTTCCAAGTAATCATCTCCTGTGGCGACGAAAGCGACGATGGAAAAAAATGGGCTGGCCTGGCCATGCAGCTTGTCACTCAAGCCCTTACACATTGGGGCGCGGGCGGCAAGACGGCGGTGGGGTATGGGAGCATGGATTATGAGCCTCCTGCGAAATCGCCTGATCCGCTGGCCGAGTTCAAGTTGTGGTTTGAAGCGCAAAGATTCGGCGCTACCAATAAAGGGCAGCATAGCGAACTCATTGAGCGGCTGGGAAAGCTTCCTGACGTTCACGCCGGGAAGGCGTTTGTTAAGACCCGCATGAAAGAACAGACTGCACGGATCGCCTGTGGGCGTTCCTAAATGAGGAGAGATGATAATGTGGGATTGGGCTGATAAGGTCGGAACGCTCATTGGTATCATAAGCGCGATGATTGCGGCTTGGAACGTATGGAAGCTGCGCCGAGAAACTAAGCGCGAATGGGAAAAAGCAAATGAACCAATCCGTGTAATGCTGCGGGCCACCAGCGGCCATGGTGCCAAGGAATACATACTACCTGTCGAGTTACCACGTGGTGCGCTAACACGCTCCGAAGTGTTAGGTCTCATTGGGATGATTCCAATGAAAAACAAAGGGAATCGTTTTCAGGTTAGCTTTTTTAATACCAAAGGATTTTCCGATGAGTTGTCGCGCCTTCGAGATGCGGAAGGCGAATTTGAATTGGTGATTCCGTGCTCACCTGAAGAGATTGATCAGTTCAACGTAAATGACTCGGAAAAACTCCATGCATGTTGAAATCGACCTCAAACAGGTCTATGCAGAAACCGCTAAGCTCTCCGACCTGGAAAGTTACGTTGCCAAGGCGCAAGCCCTCGCCGGTTCCGGCAACGAAGTCGTCCTCACCGGCGCGGCACCCGTCTGGCTGTACCTGAAAATCGCCCACGCCCTCCACGGCAAGGCCAAGAAGCTTATCTACCGCTCACCGGTGACGGGCGACGTGGTGATCTTTGATCATGATCCTTTTTAATCAATCTCCTGCCGCCTTTGTGGGAGGATGGCAGGTCAAGCGCTCAACCCCTACCTTCATCCTCCCCCTGCCAGGGGGAGGAGAAATCTGACTTCTTGGAGTGAAATCACCGTGGGAACACCTCACCCGTTTTACGTATAACGCCAGAAGCCTTTCTGGAGTGGGAGAAGACGCAAACGGAAAAACATGAATACGTGAAACGGCCTGGTGTATCAAGTTTACGCCATGGTCGGGGCGAGGGATGCGCACGTTACCGTGTCGCTCAACGTCGCCAGCCTGCTTAAAGAGCACCTGCGCGGCGGGCCGTGCCGGATTTATATCAGCGACATGAAGCTGCAAATTGATGCCGCAAACGCCTACTTCTACCCCGACGTGTTCGTCACCTGTGATCCACGCGACCGAGCCGAGGACACCTGCAAGCGTTTCCCCATCCTGGTTATTGAGGTACTGTCGGATAGCACCGCCGGGTATGACCGCGGCGATAAGTTCGCTATTTACCGCAAGGGTGAAGGCCTGTGGGAGTATGTCATCATCGACCCGGACAGCCTCACCGTGGACTGTTTCCGCCGCAATGCTTCCAATCACTGGATACTGTATGCCTTTGAAGCCGAAGCCACGGTGGAGTTCGAGAGCGTCAATCTCCATGTGCCCCTCGCCGCGTTATTTGAGAATGTCGGTGGAACGGCCAGCAGGCAGAGCTAGCTATACATAGCGACTTAAATAATGGCGCATAGTCGTGCCAATTGCTTATTTGGCCTTGCCCAGAGTCTGAAGCGCTCGGACACGGCATTCATGATGTCGTCGAGGGTTGGGAAGTGCCGATTGTGGGTGGCC
>JBOIEG010000415.1:0-5456 GCA_050740915.1 Gammaproteobacteria bacterium
CTGAGAGTTTGTGAAAAAATCGTCGCGAGCGAAGGGAGGTCGTGTTCCGCCGGAGCACAGGAACCGGAGTGTATATTGAAATACATGAGGATTCCGAGCACCGCCGGAACACGAGATCCCGAGCGCAGCAGATTTTTTCACAAACTCTGAAGGTAGGTCTGGGTCAACCCCTCGCCCCACAGCAGCGCGATCCAGCCGGCGGCGGCCAGATAAGGGCCGAAAGGAATAGGCACAGAGCGTTCCCGAAAGCGAAACACGATCAATACGGTGCCCACCACCGCTCCCACCACAGACGACAGCACGACGACCAAAGGCAGCACCTGCCACCCCATCCAGGCACCAAGCATGGCCAGCAGCTTGAAATCTCCGTGGCCCATTCCCTCTTTGCCGGTGAGCAGCTTAAACAGCATATAGACGGACCACAATGAGAGATACCCCGCCATGGCGCCCACCACAGCCGATTGCAAATCGGTGTACACGCCAAAAACATTGAGCAACAACCCCAGCCAGAGAAAGGGCAGGGTAATGGCGTCGGGCAGCAGCCGCTGATCAAAATCAATAGCGCTTAAGCCGATCAACGCCCAGGACAGTAGCGCCGCACCGCCCGCCTGCCAACTAAAACCAAAGTGCCACGCGACCGCACCTGCCAGCAAAGCGCTCAACAACTCTACCACCGGATACCGCGGGGAGATCTTTGCCTGGCACGCGCGGCATTTTCCCCCAAGCGCGGCATAGCTGAAAAGAGGAATATTCTCCAAGACGCCTATCGGGTGCCCGCATTGCGGGCATTGGGAACGCGGAAAAATGAGATCATAACGCGCCCCCGACACATTGGGGGCGTTATCTTGTCCCATCAGTTCCCGACACTGCTCCCGCCATTCACGCTCCATCATGATCGGCAGGCGATGGATCACGACGTTGAGAAAACTCCCCATCATGAGACCGAGGCAAACCATGATGGCGATGAATAGGGCCGGATTAGAGTGCAGATCCGCGATCACCGGCACCTCACAGCTTGTTAAAAAATCTGCTGCGCTTGGGATCTCGTGTTCCGGCGGTGCTCGGGATCCTCAGGTATTTCACTATACACTCCGGTTGCTCGTCCCATCCTTGGGACTCGCCCCTGTGGGGCTTGCGCGCCGTTTTGCTCCCGGCGAAACGCTCCTGCGCTCCGGCGGAACACGACCTCCCTTCGCTCGCGACGATTTTTTCACAAGCTCTCAGGCGGCGGTATACCTTACGATGACACCGAAGCTCGTTTTCGGCTAAACCCTAAATGACCTGTCCGAGCTTGAAGATCGGCAGGTACATCGCGATCACCAGACCACCGATGAGCACGCCCAACACCGCCATGATCATCGGCTCCAACAGGCTGGTCAGGGCGTCCACGGCATCGTCCACCTCCTGTTCGTACCAGTCGGCTACCTTGCTCAGCATGGCGTCTAGCGCGCCCGATTCCTCTCCGATCGCGACCATCTGCGCCACCATATTGGGAAACAAGTTAAGGTCGCGCATCGCAACCTGGAGCTGGGTGCCGGTCGCGATCTCATCCCGCATTCGCAGGGTCGCATCGTGATAGACAATGTTGCCGCAGGCCCCGGCGACAGAAGTCATTCCCTCGACCAGGGGCGTGCCGGCCGCGAACATCGTCGCCAGGGTGCGCGCAAATCGCGCGATGGCGGATTTTTCAGGATCTCGCCGATCACCGGGATCTTCAAAGACATGCGATCGACGAAGTGAGCAACTTTCTTAGAGCGTTTCTTTAAGGTCAAGAGACCGAAGATAGCCCCTCCAATCGCCCCGAAAATGATGTACCAAAATTGCTGAAAATAATTGGAGATTGCGATGACCAGCATCGTGAGCGCCGGCAGATCCGCCCCGAATCCTTTGAAAAGCTCTTCAAACTGCGGGATGACGAAGATCATCAGGATGGCGGTGATCACGAAGGCCACCACCATGACCGCAGTGGGATAAAACAGGGCCTTCTTGACCTTGGATTTTAGGGCTTCGACTTTCTCTAGGTAGGTCGCGATCTTGTGCAACAAGGCCTCGAGATTACCCGAAGACTCCCCGGCGTGGACCAGATTGACATAAAGATCGGTGAACTGCTTGGGGTGCTTGGCCAAGGCCTCGGTGAGCGCTCCTCCCGCCTCTACATGGGCCTTAACAGCTAGGATCAAGTCCTGCATATTCTTGTTTTCGTGGCCGCGGCCGACGATCTCAAAGGACTGCACGAGGGGCACACCCGCGGACGTCATAGTCGCCAGCTGGCGGCTGAACACCGCGATGTCTTTGGTTCTAATCTTCTTACCGCCTCCAAACAAGGATTTGGATTTTTTCCTCACCCGCGTGGGGTTCACCCCCTGTCGGCGCAACAGCGCCTTTACCAAGGCGTCGTTAGTGCCGCTCATCTCTCCTTTGACCTTTTTGCCCCGCTTGTCCGTGCCTTCCCAGGCAAACATACTTTCTTTGACCGCGGGTGCTTTTGCCGTCTGGGCTTTAATAACTGCTGCTTGTGCCATATCGCCTTATTCCAAAGTGACTCGGTTGATTTCCTTCATGCTGGTAATGCCGTCCTTCACCTTTTTCAACGCCGACTCGCGGATATCGGGGATCCCTTCTTTCTGCGACTGATCGGCCAGCGCGACCGCGTTGGCGCCCTCCATGATCAAACGCCGCATGGCATCGGAGATGGGCATGACTTGGTATATGCCGACCCGGCCTTTGTACCCGCCGTTACACTGATCACAACCCGCGGCCTCGTATACCGTGAAGCCTTGTTCCACATCGCGTTCGGAAAACCCCTCCTGGATCAAGCCGTCTTTAGGAATTTCCAAGGGCCGCTTGCAATGGCCGCACAACCTGCGGGCCAAACGCTGCGCGATGATGATGTTCACCGTACTCGCGATGGCAAACGACTGGATCCCCATATCCGCCATTCGGGTCAGGGTCTGGGGCGCATCGTTGGTATGCAGGGTGGACATCACCATGTGCCCGGTCTGAGCCGCCTTGACCGCGATACCGGCGGTCTCTAAGTCCCGGATCTCGCCGACCAGGATGATATCCGGATCTTGGCGCAAAAAAGCCTTCAGGGCTTTGGCGAAGGTCATGCCGGTCTTCTCATCCACTTGTACCTGGTTCACGCCCGGCAGGTTGATCTCGACCGGATCCTCTGCCGTTGAGATATTGACCCCCGGCTTGTTGAGGATATTAATGCCGGTATAAAGGGAAACCGTTTTGCCGCTGCCGGTGGGTCCGGTGACCAGAAACATGCCATAGGGTTTGTGCAGATTGCGCAGAAAAAGCTCCTTCTGAAAATCCTCGTACCCCAGCACGTCGATGCTGAGCTTGGCCGCATCGGAGTCGAGGATCCGCAGCACCGTTTTCTCCCCATACAAGGTAGGGTAGGTGCTGACGCGAAAATCGATCGCCTTGTTCTTAGATACCTTGAGTTTGATGCGGCCGTCTTGGGGCACACGGCGTTCGGAGACGTCCAGCCTGGACATGACCTTGATCCGGGCGGCTATCTTGCCGGCGAGCTTCAGTGGCGGCTTAGCCATCTCGGAGAGCACCCCATCAACCCGAAATCGTACCCGGCAGAACTTCTCATAAGGCTCGAAGTGCAGATCAGAAGCCCCCTTTCTTATCGCGTCGAGCAGGCACTTGTTGACGAAACGCACCACCGGCGCGTCGACTTCCACGTCGTCCTGCTCTTTCTCATCCTCGGCGACTTCTAGTCCCTCTAAGTCCTCAAGATCCCCCTCTCCCATTTCGGCAATGGCGCTTCCGCCGCCGGCATCGTCAAGGACCTTGTCGATGGCCCTGGTGAGCTTGGCCTCGTCAACCAACACCGCTTCGGTGCCGGCACCCACATGGAATTTGATTTCGTTAAGCCCTTGAAGGTTGGTGGGATCGGAGACGGCCAGGTAAAGCCGCGTGCCCCGTTTAAACAGGGGTAAGGCGTGGTGCTTGCGGATCAAGCGGTCTGCCACCAGTTTGACCACCTCCGGGTCAAGCTCCATGGCATCGATGTCGAGCAGGGAGACGCCGAATTCCGCAGAGGCGACTTCGGCCACCCGCAGGCTCTCCGCTAGCCCTTTCTCGACCAGGAACGAAACCAAAGAGACATGCTTTTCTTGGGTTTTTTTGAACGCGTCCTGAGCATCGGCCTCGCTGAGGACACCCTCGGTAACCAAGCGCCGCGCCAAACCGCTCAATGGAATATGGGTACTGGTAACCGCCATGCGCTGGTAGGCTTTTTTGAAAAACTTAACTTCAATATAGTGGATGCGTTAGCGGTTCGCCACGCGAAACGTCAACAACGGCACCAACTCCTGTAGCGCGTCGGCGTAGCTCCAAGCCCGTCTGCCGATCTGGGAGGCATTCATGCGATCAGATTGGCTGCGTGCTTGAGAAATGCCGTGGGTGAAAGCGCTCGTACCGGCGAGCGGTGGTAGTCTGAAACGTTGCGGGTCACGATCACGTCCGCCTGCCAGGCCAGCGCGGCAGCCGCCTGAAACGCATCCTCCGCATCGGACATGGGCAACTCCAGGGCGCGACGGGCATCGGCAGTCGCCACGGGCGTCACCTCAACGAGGCGCAGCAGGCGTTCCAGAAAAGGCCGTCCGCCTCCTTTAAGCAGGTAAGCGCAGTTTGTCAGCGAATGCCAAGCCACCGCGGCCGCGCCGCCCGACTCGGCCCAGCGCAGCACGGCGGCGCTGTCGGTGACGTGCGGCTGCCGTGCCAGCGCTACGTCCAGCAGGATGTCCGTATCTAGCAGGGCTCTCACCGGTGGCGGGCGATGCGGCGGGCGTGCAGGGCGTCATAAAGCGGATCGCGGCCGCGCTCCACGGTGCGCAGCTCGGCGCACCCCAGCATCTCATCGACCAAAGAGCCGCCCGCCCCGGCCGCGTCCGGCGAGCGGAGAAACGCCTCGATCAGGCCGGAAACGGTGGTACGCCGCGCCCGCGCCACCTGTTTGGCGCGGGCGTGCACCTCGGGGGCGAGAGTGATGGTGACACGGGTCTTCATGCGTATGCATGGTAAGGATCCTTATGCATACTGTCAAGCTGGTGACCTGCCTCAGCTCAACGCACGGCGCGCTCTCTTCGGTGCTCCGCCCGGTTTTCTGGCGGCGGCCTCGCGGGCGCGGACCTCGCGCTCGGCGGCGATGCGCTTCAAGAGTTCCGACGCTGGCTCGTCGTTCGGGCCCTGCGGCACGAGCTGGCCGGTAAAGGCATGGCGCAGGATCGCTTGGCGTAACTATATGCGTTTCTTCAGTCTGGCATTGAGATGAGATTCGAGGTGGTCGATGACTGAGAGTTTGTGAAAAAACCGTCGCGAGCGAAGGAAGGTCGCGTTCCGCCGGAGCGCAGGAATCGCAGTGTATATTGAAATACATGAGGATTCCGAGCACCGCCGGAACGCGAGATCCCGAGCGCAGTAGGGTTTTTCAC
>JBOIEG010000416.1:0-1360 GCA_050740915.1 Gammaproteobacteria bacterium
GCCCAACAGATTTTTTGATACCCAAAATTTCGGACCTATAGAACGTAACTTTATTCCAAGTAATGAATCAGATGCATAAATACGCCTCAGATCAGTACCCACAAATTCTGCGGAGGAGGCATAAAAAGGAACGCCCGAGCCCTGGTGAAACACTCACACAAAATCGGGTCGGCGGTGTCCAGTTGATTTCGGAGCCAAGACTGCGTGCTGAATACCAGTCCAACACTCGTAAGGCGCGCAGCGTGTTCCACCGGCTGGGCCGACCATCGCCGTCCTCGAGCGCGAAGTGGACCGCGCCGGGATGGGTGTTCTCAAGAAGCCACGCGCCGTCAGACTGCTGCTTGGATCGGAGCAAATCAATCGCTTCGTCCACGCGCGGGTCCGGCGGATCCCCAGCCGCCCGGAAGTACTCCAGAGCACGCAGCACGTCGTAGTGCCAGCGGGTCGGAAACGAGAATTGGAGCCAGGCGGGGTCGACGACGGCGCCGGTGCTCTTACGCCGGAACAACTTCCGTTCGAGGAGGCACTCCTCACCCCGGCGGCGAGCCGCAGTGGATTCCGCCGAGCCGCCAGTTGCGCGCTCGTGGGCCAACAGGCCTTCCAGGACTCTAATTGTGGTATGGAAGGAAGAGCGAACCGAACCGTTCTCCACCTCGCAGTTCCACCCACCGTCCTCGAGCTGCTCACCGAGTAGCCGGGCGACCACACCATCGACATCTTGATCGAAGTAGGCACCCAGCGCGACGGTCATACCGTTGATGCACGGCTCGACCTCGCCGCTAAAGAACGGCTGGCTAGCGTGCTCCCAACGGCAGTGTTCCCGGACGTTCGCCACCGCCCGGCGCACCTTGTCACAGTGGGGGTCGACACCGAAGTCGTGCAGGAAGACGAGACTGTATGCCGTGGTGATCCAGGGCTGGCCCTTGGCCTGCTCGCCGTTACCGGAGTTAGGCGTCCGCGCAGGGAATAACGCGCCTCCCGCCCACTGGCCGTCTTCGCCTTGCAAAGCCAGCAGCCGGGCACCCCACCCTTCGGTCGCCACGCGGGCGCGCTCCGCCGCGACGATCTCTGCCGGCGCATCGGCTAGATCGCGCAATACCTGCCAGCGGATGGCGGGGTCAGAATCAAGCAGCCACTGTATGACCGATCTCGTTGACTTCGGGGCTTGCCGTTTGGGTGGATTGGTCGCTATCTGCTGGTTCTCCTTACTTTGGTTAGAAGACGCTGTTGGTGACCTCCGCGGTAGGGACGCCGGTTACCCGGCGCCCCCCGCACAGACCCGGACGTGCAGTATTCCCGCATCCGGTTCCTCGGTTGCACTCGCTTCCGCGCAGGTGGGAACCGTCACCGGCCCTCCACC
>JBOIEG010000417.1:0-4166 GCA_050740915.1 Gammaproteobacteria bacterium
CCCGCAGGCCAGATAGCTGTCCTCTCGCGCACAGTCCTGGCTCGGATTCTGCGCCTCGATAGGCGCACTGGAATCTCGGCCAAGGAGGATCTGACGGCGCCTCCACAGACCTGCCGAAAGGACACCGTACATCTACTCCCACGCCGAGCTGCGGCGCTTGCTGGAAGCGGTGACCGCGTCTTGCCAAAATCCACGTAGCCTGCTGGACCCGTTAACCTTCCGCACGCTTCTGTTGCTGCTCTACGGCGCGGGCCTACGCATCAGCGAAGCGCTGGCGCTTACCCTGGCCGACGTTGATCTCGACGCCGGGCTCCTGCAGGTGCGTGACAGCAAGTTCTACAAAACCCGGACGGTGCCGATCGGCTCGGATCTGCTCGGCGTCCTCGCCCAGTACGTGACCCACCGAGCCGCTGGTCTGCGCGCACCCGACGCACCGTTCCTGGTCTCGCGCACGGGTAAGCCTGTGGCACGGTCGACCGTAGAAAACACCTTCCATCGGCTCCGGCAGCGTGCTGGCGTGCTGCGCCACGATGGGGCGCGCTACCAGCCAAGGCTGCACGACATGCGGCACACGGCCGCCGTCCATCGGCTCATCGCGTGGTATCGAGCGGGCGCCGACGTGCAAGGCTTGCTGCCGCATCTGGCGACCTACCTCGGCCACCTCCATATCGCCGCGACCCAGCGCTATCTGACGCTGACCCCGGAGTTGCTGCAGGAGGCCAGCACGCGCTTCGAACGCTATGCCATGGAGGAGAATCGTCATGACTGACGCGACTGTACTTGGACCCTGGATCCGACGCTTCTTACTGGAACATCTGGCCGGGGAGCGCAATCTGGCGCGCAACACACGGCTCAGCTACCGCGATGCATTCCGCCTGCTCCTACCCTTCGCCGCGCGCCGGCTCAAGAAAGCGGTGGACCGACTCACCGTCGTCGATCTCTCGGTGGATCTTGTACGTGAGTTTCTGGCCGATCTCGAAGGCGCTCGTCGCTGCGCGATCGCAACGCGTAACCAGCGGCTTGCTGCTCTGCACGCGTTCGCCCGCTTCGTGGGCGAACACAGCCCCGAGCATGTCGCTTGGTGTGGCCAGATCCGTTCGGTGCCATTCAAAAACACCGCCCGCCCCGCGATCGCCTACCTCAACAAATCCGAAATGGATGCACTGCTCGCCGCGACCGATCGCTACACCGCCCAAGGCCGCCGGGACCATGCCCTAATGCTGTTTCTCTACAACTCGGGCGCCCGCGCCGACGAAGCCGCAAAACTGCTGATCAATGACTTCGATCTCGCTTCTTCCTCGGTACGGATCGTGGGCAAAGGCGCCAAGCACCGACAGTGTCCGCTGTGGCCGGTCACCGTGCGCGAGCTTTGCTTTCTGGTCTACGGGCGCTCCCCGGCTGAGCACGTCTTCCTCAATCGCCGGGGTGCTCCGATCACCCGTTTCGGCATCCACACGCTCGTCGAGCGTTACGCACTCAAAGCGCAAGTGCAAAGGCCTTCAATGGCCAAGAAACGCGTGAGTCCGCACACCCTTCGGCACACAACCGCTTGTCATCTACTGCGCGCCGGCGTTGTAGTGCCTTACTTATGTGGCGTTCGGTTCAACCAAATCGTTGCACCGACAAGACCCTACGGACCGACGCCACATAAGCAGGTTAGCCACATAACGCACAATATGTGGTGCACCACATATTGTGCGGAAAAACCGCATGCACGGTTTGATGAGGGAGGGCAGGCGAGAGCCTGCCCTCTACTCTACCCTTTCGCGCCTTTCGTTTTACCCTTTGCTGTTGCGCGGCGCGCCAGCGCCGCACTTCACGCGATTTTTTCGTGAGCCGCGATGACGTACGACCAAAGCCGCTATGCCGTTTCGCGATCGCGTCGCCCATCACGCGCTCATGAACGTGCCCGAGCCTTTGCTCGACCGGCGCATTATCTTCGACTCCTACTGCCGTCAGGGCAAGGGCGTGCATGCCGCCGGGGACCGTTTCCAGCCATGGGCGCGCGGCTTCCTGGCGCACCTGTGCAGGAGTGGGCAACTCCTTACGCGACACGGAGGATCGAGTCTTGCACCGCTCCTGGAATTTCCACCATCGCAAACCACTCGGCGGGGTATAGGTAGTCTTCGCCGCTTTCATCAATGACGCGAATGTCCCCATCTTGCCCCACGTCCTTGTCAGGAATGACGCGATAGATCTTGTGTAACTCCAGCGACGCCGGATATTCCGCGTTGTTTATGCAAACGGCGAAAAGTGGTGTTTTGTGCTTTGGTCGTTTCATGGCTTCAGTCCAGATAGCGTTTGCGCTTGTCTCTTTCTTTCCGATGCCGTGAGCCTGGTACCAATGCAGTTCTGCCAACCTGATCCGCTCGTCGGCCAGCCGAATTCTGGCGATGCCTTTCCGTTTCCGCCACCGCCCTGTGCCATAATGCTTCTGGAGGCGTTGCACGTCACGAATGTTCGAGCCGACCGCTATTGTCTCAATGTCGGTGATCTCACCAATGATCTCAAAGCTCACCCTTGGATTCTAGTGCCTTCCGCTAAACCGAGCGAGACTTTTACGGCAGCCCATCGGGGTGGAGTCGAGCGGCACCCCCAAGCGCGAGAAGTCGGGCTGTACTCAATTATTTCCCGACGCTGGCGGAACAGGGGACACGGGTTGCACTGGCATAGGCCCAACGCGAGCGCGATCACCAGCGTCCACGGGCTTGACGGGATCGCCTTACTGCACCGGCGCGGGAGCCGTGGGTTTCTCGGGCTGTATGACTGGGGGAGCGGTGACCGCTGGCCCCTGCGCTTCAGTCGAAGCCGACCCTGCTGATGACCCCTTGCCGGCGCCCGGCGGTGACTGGAAGGCCGCCGCTTGCGGGGCGTCGTCGGGGCCCGGCAGGTCCGGGCAGGTCTTGCGGTAGGGCTGATCGCTCAGGTTCTTCCGCCATTCCTCCCGCTTGAGGTTGCGGTTCGCGATACCGCACGCGCGCTTTAGCCAGGATTGCAAGTCTACATCCCACAGCCGCACGGTCTTGTCATCGCTCGCCGAGGCCAGGCGCTTGCCGTCGGGGCTGAAGGCGACGCTCAACACGTCGTCGTCATGGCCCATGAGCGGTGCGCCGAGCGGCTGGCCACTCTCGGCATCCCAGAGCCGCACGGTCTTGTCATCGCTCGCCGAGGCGAGGCGCTTGCCGTCGGGGCTGAAGGCGACGCTATTCACGGAGCCCTCATGCCCCGTGAGCGGTGCGCCGAGCCGCTGGCCGCTCTCGGCATCCCAGAGCCGCACGGTCTTATCCTCACTCGCCGAGGCGAGGCGCTTGCCGTCGGGGCTGAAGGCGACGCTCCGCATGAAGCTCTCATGCTCCGTGAGCGGTGCGCCGAGCGGCTGGCCGCTCTCGGCATCCCAGAGCCGCACGGCCTTGTCCACACTCGCCGAGGCGAGGCGCTTGCCGTCGAGGCTGAAGGCGACGCTATTCACGGAGCCCTCATGCCCCGTGAGCGGTGGGCCGAGCGGCTGGCCGCTCTTGGCATCCCAGAGCCGCACGGTCTGGTCGAAACTCGCCGAGGCGAGGCGCTTGCCGTCGGGGCTGAAGGCGATGCTCGTTACGTAGCTGTCATGGCTACGCAAAATCTTCTGGAGCCGGGGATTGGCCACCAGTGCCGAAAGGAGCGCGCTTTGCGCCTCCGGCGTCGGCTCGGACTTAGTCGCGCCGACCGCTTCATTCGTGAGCAACAAGGCGAGGTCGATGCTATGGTCTTTTTCCTTTTCCGCGGCGATGGCCAAACGCCCGGCGTTCGCCCGCTGTGCTTCGCGCTTTGCCTCGAAGTATTGCCAGCCAGCCAACCCGGCCACCAGGAGGGCAACGCCCAACCCGATGATTGTGCGTTGCGCGATTTTTTTCGCGTCCCGGATCCGCCGCTCCTGTTCCTCTTTCTCGGTGGCCTCGCGGGCCCGCTGCGCCGCGCGGCAGGCGTCTAGGAGCCTGTCGGACTTAAGGCGGAACTTTTGATGTGCAAACCGATCGGATCGGCAATGGATTCAATGAGCAAGCGTGCATGAGCCACTTCCGTCAATGCGATCGTGACACACCCTACCTGCTGCCGCCGTCGGTCGATGAGTGGCTACCGAAGGACCACTTAGCGCGCTTTGTGGTGGACATTGTCGAGCAGTTGGA
>JBOIEG010000418.1:0-2280 GCA_050740915.1 Gammaproteobacteria bacterium
GCAGGTAGGGTGTGTCACGATCGCATTGACGGAAGTGGCTCATGCACGCTCGCTCATTGAATCCATTGCCGATCCGATCGGTTTGCACATCAAAAGTTCCGCCTTAAGTCCGACAGGCTCCTAGAGAGATTGGAGGCGACAAAATCGCTGACAGCTACCACGTGCTCGCCGGCTGGTACGTTACGGAGAGCACGCCGGTGCTTAGGGTCCTCGACTCCACGAGTTTGAGGCGCACTTGGTCGGTCATTTCGTCAAAGAGCCGCATGCCGGAGCCGACTACGATTGGGTGGATCATGAGGCTAAGCTCATCAAGCAGCCCGTCTCGCAGCAGGGACCGTACTACCCTGGGGCTGCCGGGGATCTGGATGTTCTTGCCAGGCTGCTGCTTGAGCTTTGCGACCTCCTCGGCGAGGTCGCCCGTGACCAGGCTCGAGTTGGCCCATTCGAGCGTGTCGAGGGTGCTGGACACGACGTGCTTGGGCGTGTTGTTCAGGAAGTCGGCCATCGGCACCTCGCTGCCCTGGTTGGGCGACAACTCTGCGAACTGCTGGTACGTGCGCCGGCCCAGCAGGATGGCGTCCGCCTGCGCTATCCCGGCGCCGATCACCTCCCACATTTCGTCGTTGGAGAGCAGCCAGTTCTCGGGTGACTCCACCACGCTGTCCAGCGAAATGAACAGTCCCGCTACGATCTTGCGCATCATCTCATGCTCCTCGTGTCGAAAGTATGCTCTTTAGTCGTATGAAGCAGCGCCAAATCGGCATGCGGAGAATCCGCTACTCAGCAGTTTTGCCAGCGCCTAACCTAGATTGGGCGGCGCTTGTTCGACCATGCCGCCTACGGAAATGTGTAGTGCTGCAAGTGACCGACGAAGCTGTTACTTCTTCTTTCCTCCATATTCGGTAGCCAGCATGTCAGCGTGACGATGAATCAGCTTCCACTCGTCGTCTTCGCGGCGGAACACTTCGGTGACACGTAGGCGCATCGGCGTGGCCTTGGCACTCTTGCCCATGTGGACGGTGGCGCGCTGCAAGCCCACCCAGTAGGCGATGCCATCGCTCGCCCCCATGTGCAGAATCTCCAGTTTGCTTTTGCCGCCGGCCTGGAATTGCGCGGCGCCATGTTCGTGTGTCGCCCATACCTTTTTCGCACCTTTGACATGGCCTCCGCCCGGACCGAAAAAAGTAGCGGGCGAAACATGAGTGACGATGCCGCCGACCGGCGCGGCATCGCCGCTGACGTAGGCGCTGGCGGCCTGTTCGCGCTGCTTCATGAACTGCTCAAAGTCGTGCAAGTCGTTTTCATCAGTGGCTCCAGTCAATTCAAAGTTTGCGCAGGAATGCCTTCACCTCGGCGGCAAAACCCGCGAGGTTGTCAAAGTGGATAACGTGCCCGCCTTCCAGCGATGCGAGGCGCGTATTGGGCCGTCGCGCAGCCATCTGTTCGACGTGAGCTGGCGTCGTAACCCTGCTTTGCAGTCCGCGGATCAACAATGCCGGGCAGCGGCTGGCGAGCCAGTCCGCCCAGTGGTCGCCAGCAAGGAGACGTTGCGATACGACCATTTCCTGGGGATCGAAGGCGAGCTTCCATCCGCCGGGAGTCTGCCGGAACGAGTCCTGGAAGTAGGGCAGGTAGCGCGGGCCAACCCGCTCGTCGAGTTCCTGCCGCGTCGCGAATGTCCCTTGCCAGGCGAGCACGAAGCTGAAGTCGGTGTCAGCTGATTCTTCGGCGCCGATGTCCTCGATGATGAGCGCGCTCACACGAGCAGCTTGCCGAGCGGCGAACGTGTAGCCGTTGACGCCGCCCAGGGAATTGCCCAAAACGACGGCATCCTTTAACCCGAGGTGTTCGAAGAGTGCGGCGATATCACCGACATAGTCGTCACGGGTAGAGGTCGGCGCGTGATCGGAATGGCCGTGCCCTCGCTGGTCCAAGGCAACGACGCGCCATTCGGGAGCCAACGCCGCCGCTAGCGGTGCGAAGGTGAGCCCTTCCATCCAATGCGCATGTAGCGCGACCAGAACCCGTTCGTCACCACCCGAATCGAGGTACGAGAAGGTCAATCCGTCGTGCTGAAACTCGTGTCGTGTCATGTCCTCACCATTGCCCGTCGGCGCAAGAGTTGCCAGCTTCGGGCGCAACGTTTGTGCGCCGCCTCCGCGGTAGGGACGCCGGTTACCCGGCGCCCCCCGCACAGACCCGGACGTGCAGTATTCCCGCATCCGGTTCCTCGGTTGCACTCGCTTCCGCGCAGGTGGGAACCGTCACCGGCCCTCCACC
>JBOIEG010000419.1:0-2622 GCA_050740915.1 Gammaproteobacteria bacterium
CCCGCAGGCCAGATAGCTGTCCTCTCGCGCACAGTCCTGGCTCGGATTCTGCGCCTCGATAGGCGCACTGGAATCTCGGCCAAGGAGGATCTGACGGCGCCTCCACAGACCTGCCGAAAGGACACCCTGGACCAGGTCCGGATCCCGGAGATTGCGGTCCCGGCCGCGGGAGCGACATTCCTGGGCGCGGCGCTCGACCTGTTGGTGCAGCGGGTGGACCGCGACGTGATGCGTGCTTCCCAGGATCGTAAAGGGGACTGGCGGCCGCTGCTTCTGGTCATGACCGATGGCAGTCCCTCGGATCTGCAACGCTATCGCGAGATCATACCGATCATCAGGTCTCGGAACTTCGGCAAGGTTGTGGCGTGCGCCGCCGGTCCGAAGGCCAAGCCGGAGATCCTGAAGGAGTTGACTGACCAAGTGGTTGCGCTCGACACGACCGACAGTGCCACCTTCTCGCAGTTCTTCAAATGGGTGTCGGGCACGATCGAAAGTGGCAGCCACACCGCCGGCGCCGCGGCTCAGACGACCCTGCCGCCCCCGCCCCCCGAAGTCGAACGCATGCCGGACCTGACCGACGCCACCACCAAGAGCCCGATTCCGGTAGGCGGCAAGGTGGAGTTGACCGATGGCCAGCAGCTTCTACTTTCCAAAGAGGAAGGCGGCAGGCTCGTCATGGTTCAGATGATGGAGGGCCGGTGATACACCCGAATTGGGGATTCATTTTATCGCGACCGGCCTACCTGCTTGCTTTTGGATTCGGTGCGGGCCTTAGCCCCTATGCGCCCGGAACGGTCGGCACATTGGTTGGGTTTCCACTTTACCTGCTGCTCGCCACATTTCTTAGCAAACCGGGAGTACTCACAGCCCTCGTTGTCCTCTTCGCCCTGGGGGTCTGGTGGTGCGACACGACGGGCAAGGCCGTAGGCGTTGCCGACTACGGCGGCATCGTCTGGGACGAGATCATAGCCATGGCCCTGATTCTGTGCTTCACTCCGGCCGCGCCCGGATGGTGGATCACGGCCTTTATCGTCTTCCGCTTCTTCGACATCTTCAAGCCCTGGCCCATCCGCGTCGTGGACGAACGGATGCAGAATGGTTTCGGGGTGATGCTTGACGACTTGTTGGCCGCGGGATTCTCTATCGCCTCGATCCTTGGTGCCGAGGCGTTGATCAGGGGAGTGTGAGGACGGCTCCGCGAGGCGAATTCCGATACGCCCGCGTTGGGGTTCACGCAAATTGATTTCCAACTAGCGAGCAGTTGGTCAGCGCTATCTTGCCGTGGGGTTTAGGGCCACGCGCGGGTGGCCGCTGGATGAGGCCGTCCTCCTGCATGCGGAGCATGGCTACCCGGCAGGCCATGTCCTTCAACCCCCCGTTGGGCTGGTGCCACCCGAGGGTCTGGCAGGCCAAACGCGAGAGATCTGCACGTGTGCGCACGGGGTCTTCGCAGATCAGCGTGCGGATTGGGTCGATATCTTCTGTAGTGAAGTCGCGTCCACAATAGCGTGTCATGAGGTATCCGATAGTGCTCTCAGAGAAGCCAAGCGCGTCGGATTCATCTCCCAGGGCAAGTGCGGTGTGAGGTCTTCGGGTGGCTGATTGTCATTCCTCGCACAGGCGAGGAGATATTCCGTGAGCCACAGGCGCGGATTGAGACCCCACTGCCCCATCGTCATCAGCACGGTAAACAGCATGGCCGCCAGTTTCCCCGACCATAGACTCCCCGAGCCGTCATAGTTTTTGCGTCCCACCACCGGTATGCGCAGCGCCTGTTCCCCGGCATTTGTTGTCCATCGGCACGCGGGGATCCTCGACAAACAAGGTCAATCCTCGCCAGTGCTTATCCAAGCTCTTCCGTGTCTTTTTGGCCGTCATGGGTAAGGTGGGATCGATCTTCCTGGCCGTGCTCGTCGTCGGGTTTGTCTATGAGTGGAAAAAGGGGGCGCTGGAATGGGAATAGAAGCGCTGGGCGACAAGGGGATCGTGACGACCTCGGTGGATAATCTGATCAATTGGGCGCGCACCGGATCGCTCTGGCCGATGACCTTCGGGCTCGCCTGCTGCGCGGTCGAGATGATGCACGCCGGGGCCACGCGCTACGATCTGGACCGTGTCGGGGTAGTGTTCCGGCCGAGCCCGCGGCAATCCGATGTCATGATCGTGGCCGGTACGCTGGTGAACAAGATGGCCCCGGCGCTGCGTAAAGTCTACGATCAGATGGCGGAACCGCGCTGGGTGATCTCGATGGGATCGTGCGCCAACGGCGGCGGGTACTAGCTTCCTTCTTCACGAAAAAGGGCTTTTAAAAAAACTATCCTCTATTCTCATTCTCCGATCGCGGCTTCCCAATCCGATTGCTCAGTCACTGACCCGAACCACCGAGTAAGCTCCTCCGCATATAGGAGTTTCAGCGCACCTGTTTAAACGCATTGCGTGCTTGAATGACAAACAAGCCCAGCCTCGTATCGCGGCTCGGCTATCTGGCAGAAAAAAATCGTTCGCCCGCAATCTTCTCGCAAACCTCCACACCGGAACGTATGGCGTCCTCGTGGAAGCCGAATCCGGAATAAGATCCGCAGAAATAGGTGCGCCCATTTTCATTGAGCAAATGCAGGTTCT
>JBOIEG010000420.1:0-6327 GCA_050740915.1 Gammaproteobacteria bacterium
GCACACCCCGCACGCGACACCCAAACCGGACGCCTGCAACTGGGCTTAGAACCCGTTTTCGGTGGGCCTTAAGTACCTAACCTATGAGTGGTAACTATTTAACGAAAATGATCGGAAATATGGACCGCTTTCCTGCCGCAGTAGGTCCTTCCTAAGTCCGACAGGCTCCTAGAGGCCGCAAACGGTTGCCTTTAAGTCATCGAAATGCCAATAGCACATTCGATCGATTTTGAACAAAGGGTTGCGAGCCCCAACTGTGACGCCCGATTGGACCTCCGGCGGCTGCTTGCGAACGGTTTCGGTTACAGACTCCCTGCAGGCCTAGTTGAGCCACCTCGTCACCACGTGGCCGCAAAACGGCGTAACCACGACGTCGTGTTGCGACGTACAAGCGGAAAATATTTTCCAAAGGCCCTCTGAGCTGGCGGTTGGTGTGCTATCCCTCCCGCGTTCAGAACGACGACTGGGGCGGCCTTAAGGACAAGACGGTGAACCTCAGTGCGAGGTGAAACCCGGGTAGCACGCTGTGGCGAGTGAGCAGCCGGCGCATGCTCTAGCAACAAAACTGGAGGCGCGCGCCTGGGCATGCCAAAGGGGGAAAGCGAGTCCAGGCGCTGGCCCCCAGAGCTCCGTGGGCTATTTCGCGGGGATGCTCCAAGGGATCGGCTTCGGGTGCCCCAAAGTAAAATCCCTGTAAACCATCGACATTGAAAGCTCTGGCGGTGCGTGCTTGTTCCGAGGTCTCTACGCCGGTGGCGATGATTTCGATGGGAGTATGCTCCACCAATCGGTGCAGTCTGCGGCGCTGGCTTTTGTCGGCCCTGAGCAGGGACCGCACATCGAGCTTCACGATATCGGCGCGCACACGCCACAGCAGATCGAACACGCCTTCTGTCAGATCAAGATCTTCGATCGCTACCCGGTAGCCCCGCTCTCGATAGTTGGCGAGCGCGGTATACACCTGCCCGGCGTGAGCGTCCTGGATAGCGCTTGCGTGCACATCGATGACGACGTGCTGGGGAGTCAGACCACAGCGCTGTAGGACCTGTTCGAAATACCAGCCATGGTTGTCCGGCACACGGAGCAAATGCTCGGTCTCCACATTGAGGAACAAAGGGCTCGGCCGGCTCTCCCGCTGGGCGAGGTAATTCAGCATGTGCACCATCCGGCACAGGCGGTCCAAGTAGACGACGGCTTGCGGGCTACGCGGTGCTCTCAATAGCGCCCGGGGCGCGATGGGCTGCCCGTTTCCCATGTGGGCACGTAGCAATGCCTCGTGGCCTATGACGCATTCGGGGTCCCGCGCACGGACCACGGCTTGGAAAGCGCTGGTCAACAGTACCGTGGCGAAGCGGCCTACGACCTGCCCATCATGCAGGGCTAGGGGCTAGTCCGGGAGAATGCGAAACTCACTCTGGGATATTTGATCGTTGAAGTAATCAATCAGGCATGTTAATGGCACGGCTTTTTCCTCGTTCGTTTGTACGTGCTGCGGTTCCTGATAAACGGGCAGCGATTCGATATTCTGCCATCCCTCGGCCCTCTCATAGACCGGTGACGGTTTCGTTGTGAATCGTTTAACAAAATAGTTCGGGTATGCTGAGAAACACGCCCGGTTTTATACTCTTTATCCTCTCGGTTTTTTTAGCAGGCGGCTCTGTAACCTTTATCCCCTACGCCTCAGCGACATCGGCAAGCCGAGGCGAGCGCACCACGACGCGAGATACTGCCGTTTGGGTCGCGTTGCCTCCTGATGCGCTTGAATGGCGTTTGCGCTGATCCCAGCCCCTCACATTGCGTACTGGAATCCTAGAGCCCTGCTTCTCTTGGCTCGGCGCCGCGCCCCCAGGGCTTTGCGACCCATTAGCAGCCGGACGCCTGTTTCGATTCGTTGAATCTTTAGCCATCGCTCGGCAACTAGATAAAAAACCAGAATACTAAAATAAACATACCCCACTATAGCAATCGCTGGGATCTCAATCATAAAATTCTCCCATAAACATTGGAGTGGTACGCAGGCGCTTGGATAGTTCGGTCCCCGGTAGGCACCGGGAACCGATATCTGTCTTGCGCTACAGCTTGGCGATGGCCACCTCGGTAGCCTTCACCAGCGCGATCACCTCCGAGCCGACTTCGAGACCTAATTCTTTGATCGACCGTGAGGTGACCACCGAGGTTACAAGGCCGGCCGGCGTTTGGATGTCGACCTCGGACAGCACGGGACCTGGGACGATCTCCTTGATCCGACCTTGAAACTGATTTCTTACATTTACTGCTTTAATCGTCATGGATTTCTCCTCGTTACTTGCGTGTTAAAAGGCGCGTACCTCTGCGATCGCCCACACGAGATACGCGAAGAGCACTTCCCTGCGACCGGGGTGGCGAGACCCCGAGAGATCCGCCTTTGTGACCAGGCGACGTTCGGGTCGACCTGCTCATCCCTGTTCATCGTCCGCCCGGGGCATAGATCTGATCGAACACCCCGCCGTCGACAAAATGCGTGGTTTGCGCCTTCTGCCAGCCACCGAATGCTTCATCGATGGTAACGAGGGTTACCTCGGCAAAAGGACTGTTATGCTTCGCCGCTACCTCCGGGTCGCGTGGGCGGTAGAAGTGCTTGGTGGCGATCTCTTGACCTTCTTTGGTGTAGAGGAATTGCAGATAGGCTCGAGCCACCTCGATCGTGCCGTGCTTATCGGCCACCTTCTCCACCACGGCGACTGGCGGTTCTGCGAGTATGCTGAGGGAGGGCACGACGATCTCCAATTCCTCGTCCCCTTTTACTTTAAGGGCGAGAAAAGCCTCGTTCTCCCAAGCGATTAGCACATCCCCAATGCCCCGCTCGATGAAGGTCGTGGTGGAGCCGCGGGCGCCGGTGTCCAGCACCACGGTGTTTTTGTACAACTTAGCGACGAAATCCTTGGTTGCTTGCTCGCTTCCGTATTTTTTGAGGGCATAAGCCCAGGCGGCGAGGTAATTCCAGCGCGCCCCACCGGAGGTCTTGGGGTTAGGCGTGATTATCTCGACGCCAGGCTTAACCACATCGTCCCAGTCCTTGATCCCCTTGGGATTGTCTTTACGCACCAAGAAAACGATGGTGGAGGTATAGGGGGCGCTGTTGTGCGGCAGGACGGATTGCCAGTTCTTGCGAATCAATCCCGATCTCTCCGCGATGGCGTCTATGTCGTAGGCCAGCGCTAAGGTCACTACATCGGCCTCCAGACCGTCGATGACGGCGCGTGCTTGCTTGCCCGAGCCGCCATGGGACTGTTGGATGATGAGCTCCTCGCCTGATTTTTCCTTCCAGTGTTGCGCGAACGCGTCGTTGACCTCCTGGTAGAGCTCGCGCGTGGGGTCATAAGAGACATTCAGTAGGGTGATTTCGGCCCAGGCCACTATCGGGTTCGCGAGCGATAAAGCTAGGGTGAGCAGGCTCAAGGCCAGCAGGGTTTCTTTTGTGAACATGATCTTTCCCCGAGTAAATTAGGTTGGTCAGAAATACAGTTGGATCCGGCTCAGCAGGAGTTTTTCGTCCTCCCGATCGAGCGGGGAAGACGCTGTGCCGCCCCCACCGCCCTCGAAGTCGGTCTGCTCGTAGTCCAAGACAAACTTGACGTTGTTGTTGAGGTACCAGTTCAGGCCCACCGCCCAAGCCGCGGCCTCCTCGGCGGCGGTGGTCGGATCGGCAAAGGAGTTGGCGCCGCCTGAGAAGCTGCCCTCGTCGAGATCGAGCTCGCTATAGCGGTACGCGAGCTCGAGCGCGCCCCAGGTGCCGTTATCCCACGAGAACGGACGCTTGGGCTTCACGCCCTTGTAGGTCGAATCCTCGCCCGTCAGCACATAGGACGCTGCGATCTGCCAAGCCTCGTGGTGCAGTTCGTCGGCGCGGCTGAGGGCGCCGACTGTGCGCCGCACGTCCTGAGCCACGCGCACATATTCCCCGAGCAGTCCAAATAGGCCGTAGAAGTAATAAGCTTGTGGGGAAAGCCTCAGCCGCTCGCCATCTGAAAAGGTGGCGGTCGCTTCAGTGCGATAGGCGAAAAACCGCTGTTGGTCCGGGGTTCGGTAGTCCGGCAGGTTGATGGATGTGGTATTACCCCGAGCATCGACATAGCCCACCGCAAAACCAAGACCTAAACCCTGCAGCGGGACGATGCTGGTATTTTGGAAGGGATGAGCGAAGATGCGCGCCGCCAGATCCTTATCGACGTTGTTGTCAAAATCGCCGAAGTCCTCGCTGGAGCGCCCGTCGTTGACGCCATTGAGCCAGGCAGCCGAGTAACTGAGCACCCCGCCACCGATATCCCCGTGCACCTCCACGCCGATGTCGCGGTTGGGTACGAGGTTGTTGGGGAGCGCCCGTTCCATGAAGCGGATGGCGGAGGCCGACTGCAGTCGCTCGATCCCAAAGGGGGTCTTGAACTTGCCGCCTTTGACCTGAAACCAGGGAAACAAGCGGGCGTCTACCCAGGCATCCTGAATGGTCGCGTTTCTGCTGGTGTTCGAAGGAAAGTCCGGCATAAACCGGAAATCGAAGATCTTGAAGACCGTTCCTTCGAGGATAGGACGCACACGCCGCAGCAGAAAGGTATCATCGTTTCCGGTATTGGGGATCGTGACCGGGGTATTCTCGCCGTCGAAGAAAAACCGCCCATCGGCTTGCAACAGGCCCCGGAGCTTGAGCTGGAAGGCCCCGTCATTGGATTTTAGGGCAAAGCCGTCGGCACCCGCGGAGACAGTGGCCATCTGTTTGGCTTTATCGGCGAGCTTGGTTTCCTGATCGACCTCAAGTTGCCGCTCTAAGAGGCGAACTTTGCGCTCCAGGCTGTCTAGGCGTTCCTGAACCGCCGGGGGCAAAGGTTCATCGCTCGTTCCCGCCAACGCCGGGAGGCATGGGACCGCCGTGCTCGCAAGCAGCGGCCATAGCACAGAGTTTCTCATGGAAAAATGCTCCTTCTCCTCACGAGAACCTCCGGTGGTCCGGTCAGCTCAGATGGTTATTTTAAGAAACCTCCAGCGGACTGGTCGGTTTGAAAACTTATGTCGGCTATTGGCTGCTTTTGGGATCGGACCGCTCGAAGCGCAGCTTTTCCTTACGCTCGATCTGAACCACCCGGCCATCGTGCACCACCAGCTAGATAGATCCGTAGCGTATGCCCCGCAAGGCGCGCAGCACCTGTTGGACCAAATCGGGCGCCTCTATTCCAGCGTGCTCCTTTAAAATGTCTGCCATCGTTTCGCCTTTATAAAGTTGGCACAGTCCTTACCGCAATACGGGGCAAGAGGTGCCCCGTCGCGCGATGCAATGCAATATAGCAGGTCGACTAATAAGTGGAAAGAATAAATATTTACATATTTATAACTAGGAATTATTTACCTGGTTCTACGGGCGGGCGCTTAGCGTCTATCATGGCCGCAGCCGGGCGCCGCTTCCCGACCACAATAGCCATCCCTTCCTGGAGGACCTCAATGAAACGACTCGAAGCCAAGATCCGCAACATACCGGACTTTCCAAGCCCAGGGATCCAGTTCAAGGACATTACTCCGTTGGTCAGGGACCCGGCCACGTTGCGTTTGGCCGTACACCAATTATTGCACCCCTTCCTAGGCGAACGCTTGACTGCGGTGGCGGGGATGGAGGCTAGGGGGTTTATCTTCGGCAGCCTAGTGGCTTGGGAGCTCGGGGTGGGTTTTGTCCCGCTGCGCAAGCCAGGCAAGCTACCTTTCCAAGTGCAAAGCGCATCCTACGATCTGGAATACGGTTCAGCCACGCTGGAGCTGCACGTGGATGCGCTCGGGCCGGGCGACCGTGTGCTGTTGATCGATGATCTCATCGCAACGGGCGGCACGGCAGCCGCAAGCTGCGAGCTGATCGAGCAGATGGGTGCTGAAATCGCCGGCTGCGCCTTCGTGATCGAGCTCGATGAACTGAAGGGGCGACAAAAGCTTTCCCGTTATTGGGTGCACGCCTTAATCCATTATTAATGAAGGCGCTCGAAACTTGATGTTGGGCAGAATTGCCCTTTCGGCACTGCGGTGCGTTACGATTTGGCGGAGCTTCCAGCTGAGTAGCGATAGAGCACCCAACTGCCGGGGCGTTTAAACCCACGCGACGGGCTTAAGCCATTGTGGGGCAGATTGGGGGTTTACCAAGACCAGGTACTGCGGCCTCGATTGCCGCTCAACCTTTCCATAGAATAAGTGGCTCCTCAGCAAAATTTGTGGGTAGTTTTCTACTTGATAGACCCCATGGAGTTAAGGGCGTCTGAGGAAAACAACGATTCTGACGCAAGTCCTACAGGCTCTGGCTGTGGATATATGGACAAC
>JBOIEG010000421.1:0-6771 GCA_050740915.1 Gammaproteobacteria bacterium
GGTGGAGGGCCGGTGACGGTTCCCACCTGCGCGGAAGCGAGTGCAACCGAGGAACCGGATGCGGGAATACTGCACGTCCGGGTCTGTGCGGGGGGCGCCGGGTAACCGGCGTCCCTACCGCGGAGGCATAAGGAAAACATGAAACGTTTATTCACTGCCGCAATCTTGTTGCTCACCTCCCAGGCCTATGCTCTGGATTGGAAGGATAGCCCGCAGGTTGGCAAGCTATTTAATAACCCTGGTGTGAAAGGCACGTTCGTTCTCTATGATGTCACTGCTCAACGTCTTATTGGTCATAATCATGCTCGGGCTAATACGCGATTTGTTCCGGCGTCAACTTTTAAGATTCCTAACACTCTGATTGGGCTGTCTGTAGGCGCGGTAAAGAACGTTGATGAAGTTCTGCCCTATGGCGGAAAGCCCCAACCCTTTAAGGCGTGGGAGAAGGACATGAGGCTGAGAGAAGCCATCACTGTCTCCAACCCAGCGATCTACCAGGAACTCGCTCGGCGTATCGGCCTTAAGCGTATGCGTGATGGCGTTTCTAGAATGGACTTCGGAAACGGAGAAATAGGGGCCGTTGTTGATGACTTCTGGTTAGTCGGTCCGTTGAAGATCAGTGCCGTAGAACAAACACGGTTTCTCGCTAAATTGGCCCGAGATGCATTACCGTTTCCCAAAGACTTTCAGGAGAGTGTCCGCGAGGTCATTCAACTTGAGCAAAGGGACAACTGGACGCTATATGGCAAAACTGGTTGGGTAAACGCTCCAAACCCAGGGGTCGGATGGTGGGTCGGGTGGGTGCAGAAGGACGGCCACGTGTACGCTTTTGCATTGAACATCGACATACAGCAAGCAACTGATGCAAGCAAACGTGTCGAACTGGGCAAAGCCAGTCTTAAAGCGCTGGGCGTACTTTGAGGCCGATGAAAATGCCTAACAACAGCTTCAACCCGGACGCCAAACCCCCTGTGCGGGCTTGGCGCCGGTTTAGCTGAGCGTTTAGCCAGCCGAAAGGAGCAGTATCCATGGATATTTCCAACTGGATCGCGCATCGCGCGGCGTGGTCACCTGGAAAAGTGGCACTCCGTTTTGAGGGTCAGGAAGTCACTTACGCACAGCTGGAAGAGCGCGTGGCGCGGTTGGCGGGAGGGTTGGCCGATGAGCTTGGAGTAGGGCGGGGTGACCGGGTAGCCTACCTCGGCTGGAACTCACCCGCATTGCTGGAGCTCCTGTTCGCGTGCGCTCGGCTGGGGGCTATCTTTGTCCCACTGAACGCCCGAATGACCGTCGAGCAGCATCGCCCCTTCCTTTCAAACTGCCAGCCGCGCTGCCTGGTCGTCGAGTCGGTCTTCCACCAACATGTTGAGCGCTGCCTGGAAGGCCGGGAACGGGTGTCCATCGTGCTGTTTGGGGGATCGTCTCCTGAAGAGTCAGGTGGGCTGAAGTGGGAGGTCATAGTAGGTAGTGACAACCCGAGACCGACCAATACAAAGTTGCCGCTCTCCACGCCCCTCTTGATCGCCTACACGTCAGGCACCACCGGGGTGCCAAAGGGAGCGTTGCTTACGCAAGAGGCTCTCTTCTACAACGCCATGAACGCTACCGCTGCATTCGATCTGACCAGCCGAGACGAGGGACTAACCGTCTTGCCGATGTTCCACGTGGGAGGCATGAACATCCACACGACGCCCGCGCTCCACGCGGGCGCAACGGTGACGATCCACCGGCAGTTTGACCCCGCCCGTGCACTGCAAGAGATTGAGCAGCGCAGGATAACGCTGCTGTTGGCAGTTCCACCAGCGGCACGAGCGCTCATCTCCCATCCCGACTGGGAAACGACCGACATCTCCAGCCTTCGTTGCGTAGGTACAGGGGCCACCGTCGTCCCGCCGGACGTGATGCGTCCGTGGTTTGAGCGCGACGTGCCGGTGACGCAAATCTACGGTTTGACGGAGACCTGCCCCATTGCCATCGTGGTACCGCTGGAGGAGACCGAGCGGAAGCTAGGGTCAGTGGGCAAGCCCGTCCTGTACTGTCAGGCCCGCGTGATTGGTGAGAACAGGAACGGGATGAGGACGGGGGAACGCGGCGAGATCGTGCTACGGGGACCGAACCTCCTTACGGAGTACTGGATGAACCCCGAAGCGACCAAAGAGGCGTTCATCGAGGGCTGGTTCCGTACGGGCGACGTAGGGCATGTCGACGAGGAAGGATACTTCTACGTTGATGACCGGATCAAGGACATCATCATCGTGGGACCGTCCAATGTATACCCCGCCGATTTGGAGCGCGTACTTGCCGAGTGCAACGGAATCGTGGAAGCGGCTGTGGTAGGCCGTCCCGATCCTGAGTTGGGCGAGGTGCCCGTGGCATGCGTCGTGCTGAAAGCGGGCCACTCTATGAGCGTTAACCAAGTCAAGGCGCTGTTTGAAGGGCAGCTGGCACCATATCAGCATCCGCGGGACGTGGTGTTCATGGATTCGCTGCCGCATGCGGCACTCGGCAAGGTGCAGAAGTCCCTTTTGCGCGAGCAGGTGAAAGGCACGTAGAGGCTGAAGGTGGCCGTCCTCATTGTTGGTTAATACGCTGGCTAACCGCTCGCTGGAGGGGACGCCAAAGCGTGGGTCGTTGGGTGTCCTGAGGATTTGCATGCCATTTATTCACGTTAAATCTCTTGCCTTCGAGCCAGCCCTAAAGGTGCATGCCATCGTTGAGGGCATCACCAAAGATTTCACAAAGGGCACAGGCATCGGCCTTGAGCACGTCACGGCCACTTGGGAGTTTCTGCCAGCAGGCCACTACGCCGTTGCGGGCAAGACTTCATCTCGCCAGCCCGAAACCTCGCATCCCGTGCTGGTCGATCTGTTGTCACCAGATTTCAATTCGCCCGCGCAGATTGAGAAAATGCTTCGCACTGTTGCCGTGAGCATCTCGAAGCGGGCCAAGGTGCCTATCACCAACATCTTCATCTACCATCGGCAGGTCCAATCAGGCACGGTTTTCGACGCCGGTGAGGTTGTGCGGTGGTAATGACACCCAACAAGGCGCTCCAGCTTGGGCGTTGGGCGGCAATCTGCAGGTGGCCTTGTGGCAACTGTTGACCAATTGCTCTTTGCATTGACGCTTTTCGCGGCACTCGGCTGCGGGCTGGTGGCCGGGGTCTTCTTTGCCTTTTCGGCCTTCGTGATGAAGGCGCTTTCTCGCCTTCCCCCTGCCGAAGGCATTGCCGCCATGCAATCCATCAACGTCGTCGTCCTGATTTCATGGTTCATGGCAGCTTTCCTTGGAACGGCCGCTGCTTGCGCCCTTGCGTTGATCTACTCACTGTTCCGATGGCACGAACCGGGCGCCGTTTACCTATTCGCCGGCAGCGTGCTTTATTTGGTCGGCAGCCTGTTGGTGACGATCGTGTTCAACGTGCCTAGGAACGAGGCACTTGCATCGGCGCGCCGGCCGCCCCTAACAGCGCGAGCTTGTGGTCCGGCTACGTCGCCAGCTGGACGGCTTGGAACCACGTTCGGACGGCTGCGTCGCTTGCCGCAGCGGCATCGTTCAGCATCGCACTCAGTTATTGAGCGGAGCATTGGTGGCGCTGCGTAACAAGCGCAAAGGAAGATGCGCGACTTACCGCCGACCAACAGCTAGTTGCACTGGAAGCGCACCCCTTTGCCGAGACGAAGGAGCAGCTCGGCGGCTACTACCTGATCGAGGTTGGGGACCTCGACGCGGCGCTCTCCTGGGCAAAGCGTCACCCGGCCGCAGCGCACGGCTCGATCGAGGTGCGTCCCGTTTGGTCGTAGCGAAAACGGTCGAAGCCGTAGCGCGGCGTAGCTACGGCAAGCTCATCGCCTTCCTCGCCGCGCGCACGCGCGACGCCGCGCGGCGGTGGAAAACCAGAGACGAGGCCGCCAGCACCGTGGCGCTGCTCGCAGACGAGCTATCTGCCGCAGCGGATGACGAGACGGAGATCCCCGACGAGCGCCTGCGCCTCATGTTCGCCTGCGCCCACCCGGCGATCGATGCCGGCGTGCGTGCGCCGCTCATCCTGCAGGCGGTGCTGGGCTTCGACGCCGCCACGATCGCGTCGGCGTTTCTGGTCGCACCGGCGACCATGGGCCAGCGCCTCGTGCGCGCGAAGAGCCGCATCCGGCAGGCCGGCATTCCGTTCCGCGTGCCGGAGCCTGTCGAGCTCGCCGAGCGACTTGATGCCGTCCTCGAGGCTATCTACGCCATCTACGCCGAAGGCTGGTCCGATCCGGTCGGCACGCACGCGCGCAGCCGTGGCCTCGCTGAGGAAGCGATCTGGCTCGGCCGGCTCGTGGTGTCCCTGCTGCCGCAGGAGCCGGAGGCGCTCGGACTGCTTTCGCTGATGCTGCACGCGCAAGCGCGCCGCGAAGCGCGGCGTAGCGAGCAGGGCGAATTCATCCCGCTCGACCGCCAGGATCCCGCGCGCTGGGACGCTCGCTCATCGACGAGGCGGAGGCGCTGCTTCTGCGCGCCAGCCGTATGAGCGCGGTTGATCGCTTCCAGCTCGAGGCCGCCGTTCAGTCGGCACATGCAGCGCGGCGCCTCACGGGCAGGACAGACTGGGTGGGGATCGTGCAGCTCTACGACACGCTCCTCGGCCTCACCGACTCGGTCGTCGTCGCCATCAACCGCGCCGTCGCGATCGGCATGGCTCGCGGCGCCGCCGAAGGTTTGGCGACACTGAATGCGCTGCAAGGTGATGCGCGTCTCGCGGAATACCAGCCGTACTGGGCGGCGCGTGCAGCGCTGCTCGCAGACACCGGTAGCGCGGATGAGGCCGCGGAAGCCTACTGGCGCGCGATCGGGCTCGAGTCTGATCCCGCCGTGCGCCGTTTTCTCCAAGGCCAACTCGCCGAAATCACATTCAACTAAGGACGAACGAAAACAGCTACACGTTCCAGCCAATTGGGGTCATACGCTCCCAGCTAGCTACTCTTGAGGCGGCACCCCTCCAGGGAGACGAAGGTGCTCCCGAAGCTTGGCTGGAGCTCACCGCTCTGGTAGCGCAAGGACTTGCTGGCATCACAGCCGGCGACGAGCTTATCGTTCTAACCTGATTTCACCGTGCACGACGCAACGTGCTTCAGGTGCGTTCACGCGGGAGACTCGAGGCACCGTTGACGGGCGTGTTCGCGACGCGGTCGCCGGATCGTCCCAACCCTGTTGGACTTCATAGGGTTTCGGTCTTGGAGATCGCTGGGCGCACGTTGAGGGTCGCACCTATGGAGGCAATCGACGGAACACCGATCGTTGATATCAAACCTGTACTCGCGCCGTCAGATGACCGATGATGGACGGAGCACCTATACCAGCGTTCGAGCGGACCGGCCAACAGCGGACTGTCGGATCGCCAGCCGAAGCCACTCCACAGCGGACATTGGCGGTGTGCTTCCGAGTGTCTTTCCAAGAAAGGTGATCGGGCCTGTCGATTTCGCCGCCACTTGTTCGACTAAGGAATAGACAACGCATGGAGCCGTCGCCGCAAGGACCTTCAACATCCGAGAAGGAGAAGCAATGCAAGTCAACAGAACCTGTTCTTCGACGGCCGCTGCGAGGAGGCCATCGAGTTTCACAAGAGGGCGCTCGGCGCCGAGGTGACGATGCTCATCACAGGCTTAGGCTCTGACGCCTAATGGGAAAGGGAGGTAGCTATGCTTGGAATTGACTATTTGGCTGTCATCGCAGCGGCCGCTGCGGCGCTTGTGGAGGGCGCGCTATGGTACAGCCCGCTCCTGTTCGGCGAGGCGTGGATGACGCTGCGCGGCATGGATCCGGGCGCCATGGCCGATGCGAAAATATCGATCGGGGAGATGATCGCCGAGTTTGTTCGCAGCCTCGTCGTTGCCTACGTGCTCGCGCGCTTTGTGGTGCGTCTCGGGATCGCCGACTGGATGGGGGCGGTGCGTCTCGGCCTCTGGGTGTGGATCGGTTTTCAAGCCATGGCTGTTGCGGGCAGCGTCATCCATGAGAATTACCCATTGCAGCTCTACGCCATTCATGCCGGCGACGCGCTGGTGAAGACGCTTCTCATGTGCGTCATACTCGGCGTGTGGCGCAAGGCAAGCTTCTTCGGTCAAGCAGGGAGTGCCAGCCGTGGCGCCGAATAGAACCGAAAAGATCGAGGTCGAAAATGTGAACCATCCTGGGCGGGTCAGGAGCGTCGACGCGGCCATGTACGACGCCATGAAGCGGGCGTACCTGACGGTACTGCCGAAGACTCCGCCCGGACTCACATTGGCGGAAATTCGAGATCGGCTGATTGCCCATCTGCCCGAGGAACTGTTTCCGGAAGGCGCCAAGGCAGGTTGGTGGGCGAAGACCGTTCAGCTCGATTTGGAGGCGAAGGGTGTTATTGCGCGGGAGAAAACCGGGCCACTCCGTTTGCACAAGGTACGACGCTGACAGTCGGACTTTCTATGCGAAGTCTCAAAGCCGTCGTTCTGGTGTGAGGGACGTTGGCGCGGAACTCGACCCGCAGACCGAAGGAGGCAACATCATGTCTGATCGCTTGGCACCCAGGAACACAGATGAGTACATCGCAACATTCTCACCTGAGGTTCAATCGATCTTGGAGAAGATCAGGTCGACGATCAGAGAAGCGGTACCAGAGGCGGAGGAAAAGCTTAGCTATCAGATGCCAGCATTTACTCTGAATGGCGATCTAATCTACTTTGCCGCTTTCAAAAAGCATATCGGCCTCTATCCGCCAGTGATGGGAGATGAAAACCTAAGGAAAGTGAC
>JBOIEG010000422.1:0-3717 GCA_050740915.1 Gammaproteobacteria bacterium
CCCGCAGGCCAGATAGCTGTCCTCTCGCGCACAGTCCTGGCTCGGATTCTGCGCCTCGATAGGCGCACTGGAATCTCGGCCAAGGAGGATCTGACGGCGCCTCCACAGACCTGCCGAAAGGACACCCACGATCGGGTGCCCTTGTATGAAGTCCCGCTACTGCTGCAACAGGCGTTCATCCTGGCCGAGGATCAACGTTACTACAGCTACCACGGTGTGAATTGGATGGCTCGGCTGCACGCGCTGTGGCAGAACGCCCGGGCCGGGCGGCTGGTACGTGGCGCCAACACCATCAGCGAGCAGGTGATCCGCCTGCTTCATCCACGCGCGCGTACCCTTTGGTCGCGCGGGCTCGAAGGTGTCGAGGCGAGGCGGCTCGAGCAGCGCTTTTCAAAATCCGAGATCCTTGAGCTTTATTTGAACCACGTTCCCTATGCGGCCA
Source organism: Gammaproteobacteria bacterium (assembly GCA_050740915.1). Taxonomy (GTDB): domain Bacteria; phylum Pseudomonadota; class Gammaproteobacteria; order JBOHHR01; family JBOHHR01; genus JBOHHR01. The sequence goes on from JBOIEG010000422.1 coordinate 443, forward strand.
AGCGGCGCGGCATCGTTCAGGGGGCACGCTATTACTTCGATCGCAGCCTCCACACCTTGAACACGAAGGAAATGCTCGCTGGCGACACTGGTGCGCGCACCCTCGAGGCTCGATCCGCATCGAAGTCGAGAGGCGCTTGAGCCCGCTGTCAGCGGCGGCGTAAAATTATGGTGAAATCGCCGGGATAAAAATAGCCGGAGAAGAGTGGCGATAAAAGGTGAAGAACGATAACAGCGCATGGCATTAGAAAGGTGGGGGGCCTGCTCAAGACTCAATGCGGTCTTTCATTCGATAGCTAGTGCCCATGGTGCAGGAGGCGGTCGAGCAGTGCTGAGAGTTTGTGAAAAAACCGTCGCGAGCGAAGGGAGGTTGCGTTCCGCCGGAGCGCAGGAACCGCAGTGTATATTGAAATACATGAGGATTCCGAGCACCGCCGGAACGCGAGATCCCGAGCGCAGTAGGTTTTTTCACAAACTCTGAGGTGAGGGTACTGTCGTTGTTGAAGATCTCGGGCCATTTTTTGAAGGCACGATTGGAGGTAATGATAATCGAGCCGCGTTCAAAGCGACCGCTGATGATCTGGAAGAGCAGATCGGCGCCTTTTTTATCGATAGGCAGATACCCCAATTCGTCGAGGATCAAAAGCCGAGGTTTGAGGTGGGAGAGATTCGGTTCAGGGACCTCTAAATCCAGGAGATCTTGGCGCCGGGTCAGATGTAAGGGGCTCGGATTGGGGAGCTGACGGGCGCGGCTCTCAACGAGGTTGGCGATGTACTCGCAGCAGAACGCCTGGAAGGGGAAGGCGTCCTCCATCGCGCACGCTACGGCGTCCACGCCATAGATGTCCCCCAAGGCCACGATTTGGCGCAGGTGATGGCGAGGATTGAGGCGCCGCTGTTGCAGTTCCTGGTAATACTCCCGGGCCTTCGGCGAGAGGGTCAAAAACGGCATCACTGCTCCCGCGCGTTGCGGCGTTGCTCGAGCAGTGCGCGAGGATGATCGGGGTCTTCGATGTCTGGTGGCGGTCATAGCGGCGCGCATACCGTGCGATGAGTTTCTCCTGGTGGTAGATACAGAGTCGATCGGCATAGGCCTTGAGGGTCACGCGGGTGCTGGCGTACTCGGCAGGTACCGAATAGCGATTGGTATCGAGGGTAATGCGAAACTGCTTGGACGCGCGCATGGTGGTGATGGTCGCGAGGTCGTAGGGGATAGAGGCAAGCCCTTTAAGATGGGTCTGTTCTTCTTTAAAGAGGTCTACGGGTCGCTTGTGGGTCTCGTCATGGAGGCGTACCCTTGTATCGTGCATTACTGCTGTCCGCGTCCTGGTTTAGGATCTGACTGATGGTCGGATAGTTCGCGTCATTCCTCAGCAGTTGCAATGGTCGCGACGTCTCACCACCCCAGTCCCCCGTATAGAAGCCGCCGCACATAGGCGTGAAAGCTGGCGTGGGGGCCTACCGGATCGCCTCAAACACCCCAGCCGCCCCCATCCCCGTGCCCACGCACATAGTCACCATCCCATAGCGCAGCCCCCGGCGGCGCAGCCCGTGCACTAAGGTCGCGGTGCGTATGGCGCCGGTGGCGCCGAGCGGATGACCCAGGGCGATGGCGCCGCCGAGCGGGTTGACCTTTTCCCTTTCGAGCCCCAAGTCCTGAATAACGGCCAAGCTCTGGGCGGCGAAGGCCTCGTTCAATTCGATCCAATCGATGTCGTGCAGTTGCAGCCCCACCTGCTTGAGCACGCGCGGTATGGCCTCTTTGGGCCCTATGCCCATGATCGCCGGGGGCACGCCCACGACGGCATAACCCAGAAAACGCGCGAGCGGCTTGACATTGAGGCGGGTCAGCATGCTCTCGCTCATTAACAATACGGCCGCCGCCCCATCGCTCATCTGGGAGCTGTTGCCGGCGGTCACGCTACCGCGGGCGGCGAAGGCGGGCTTGAGCTTGGCCAGCGCCTCAGTCGAGGTATCTCGGCGCGGCCCCTCATCGGTATCCACCTCCCGCATTTGCAAGGCCACGGTCTGGCCGTCCGCGGCAGGGTAATACTCACGGATCGTGTAAGGCAATATCTCTTGCTTGAACTCTCCGGATTCTATAGCCGCGATTGCCCGGCGGTGGCTCTCTAAGGAAAACGCGTCTTGAGCTTCGCGGGATACCGCCCATTGGCTCGCCACTTTCTCGGCCGTGATCCCCATCCCAAAGGCGATGGCCACGTTTTCCTCGCGCTCGAAAAGCGCTGGATTCATGGCGACCTTGTTGCCCATCATGGGCACCGCGCTCATACTTTCGGTGCCGCCGGCGATGAGCACATCGGCTTCGCCGAGCCGGATCCGATCGGCCGCCAAGGCCACGCTCTGTAGCCCTGAAGCGCAGAAGCGGTTGACTGTCATGCCGGGCACTTTGTCCGGCAACCCGGCCAATAACAATCCGATCCGCGCGACATTCATCCCCTGCTCCGCTTCCGGCATGGCGCAACCGATGATGACGTCCTCGATCGCGTTGGGATCCAGCTCCGGGCAGGCGCCCACCACGCCTTTCAGCACATGAGCCAACAGATCGTCCGGGCGGGTACGGGAGAACATTCCTCTAGGCGCTTTACCCACGGGGGTCCGCAGCGCGGAGACGATGTATGCATCTTGGATTGGTTTCATCTTGGGTCTCCCAATTCACCTGCCGCTACGCTGGGTAAAGCGATAGCAAAGCGGTCCGGAAGAATAATTGGTTAGGTTTCGTCACTTTCGTTCGAAAGCAGGGCTTCGTGAAAAAAATCCAATACGACATGGCCTTCCTCGTAAAACTGCTTAACCTCTCGGAATGTAGCATTACTCCCTTCCGAGTGCGCCACGCTGTGCCTGTTTGTCACGATATTGTTATAGAAAGTCACGGCAACCGCGTTTTCTTTTGTCTTCTGATTGAATGTTTCCTTGTAGAGGGGGCCAAAACGGTTACGTAATCCTGCGATTTCGCTTGACTTTACACTACGAAATACCACACCTACACATGTTCGGAGAAATTCCTTGATAGACGTGTCCGTGACACACGCGCATTTTTCTTGTACTAGGAGCCTGTCGGACTTAGGTTGAACACCAAAGCCATAACGTGCGTGTTGAGCGCCAAAATCGAGGTTCGGGTGGTCATCAAGGCGATCGACTCCGTGAGTTGATGATGAACAGACTCTTCTCGGCCCGCTTTTTAGCCCGTCAGCACCGCCAGCCGGCGGATGTTCCACGCCATCGTCACCAACGACCACTCTCCCCGTACGGCTTCAA
>JBOIEG010000423.1:0-4359 GCA_050740915.1 Gammaproteobacteria bacterium
GGTGGAGGGCCGGTGACGGTTCCCACCTGCGCGGAAGCGAGTGCAACCGAGGAACCGGATGCGGGAATACTGCACGTCCGGGTCTGTGCGGGGGGCGCCGGGTAACCGGCGTCCCTACCGCGGAGCGTAGACCAGTATGAGGCCGGCGATGGCATCAGCGGCCCTCCGTCATCCTCGTCTCGCTCGAGACCAAGCCGGGTTTCCTTTCTTTCTCGCTCTTAGCCTGTGACCCGAACCGACCCAACGCATTCCATCCCCATAGCCCTTGGGTGGGTTCCTCCAATCATGCTTGAAGAAACACGCCCCCGGACTTCGGTGAGCACCGAGCCGTTGGCGAGTAAAACAGCATTCTGTTACGCTCAAAGCTTGTGCAAGGATCTGCTGCGCTCGTACTCTCGCGTTTGAGCGGTGCTCGTGATGCTTGACGACGTTAAGCGCCTAAGAGGAGACGACATAATGGCTAGATCAGTTGTGGAACTTTTCGACGAGGCCTCGCAGCTCGACGAACCCGACCGGGCCACGTTAGCTGGCTTATTGCTAGAGAGTCTCGAGCAAGAACCAAACCCTGATGTCGAGGGGGCGTGGAAGCTCGAGATTGCACGCAGAATAGAGGGACTCGATTCCGGGCTTGCTCCCTTGGTCCCCTGGGAAGAGGTGAAGGCGAAGCTGCTCCGTGCACTTAGCGACGAATCTTGATCGCGCGTTTTCATGCCGATGCCGAGGCAGAAGCTTTGGAGGCTCGGGCTTGGTACGCGGAACGAAGCGAAATTGCAGTAAGAGCGTTCGCGACAGAGATCGCTTGGGCGACAGGAAATCTGCAATGCACCGGCGCGGTTGGAAGCAAGCGCTACCATTATGGCACGCGGCGGTTCATCCTGCCGAACTTTCCGTTCAGTATCGTTTATCGAGTGCATCAAGATGCCAAACCAGAATGAATACTGAAATGTACCGAATCACCGTCGGCGGCCTTTCCGTGGAGGTGGTGCGCAAGGACATCAAGAACCTGCACCTGGGGGTCTATCCGCCTGACGGGCGGGTGCGGGTAGCCGCCCCGCTGGTGGTGAGCGATGATGCGGTGCGGCTGGCGGTGATCGGCAAGCTTGGCTGGATCGAGAAACAGAAGGCCAAGTTCGAGGCGCAGCCGCGTCAATCGCGGCGCGAGATGGCCAACGGCGAGAGCCACTATTTCTTAGGCCAGCGTTATCGCCTCCGGGTGCGCGAACACAGAGGCCCGACGAGAGTCGGCCTGGGCGGGACTGCCTCCCTCGACCTTTATGTGCGTCCTGAGACAACCGCCGAGCAGCGTGAGCGGATATTGCAACAGTGGTACCGCGAGCAACTGAAGGCGCTGATCCCGCCGCTGCTGGAGAAATGGCAGCCGGTGATCGGAGTTCAGGTGGCGGACTGGGGCGTCAAGAAGATGAAGACCAAGTGGGGCAGTTGCAACATCATGGCGCGATGGATCTGGTTCAACCTGGAGCTCGCCAAGAAGCCTGCGCAGTGCTTGGAGTATGTCGCCGTGCATGAACTGGTGCATCTTATGGAGCGGCATCACAACGCCCGCTTCCGAGCGTTGATGGATCAGTTCATGCCGCAATGGCGTTTGCACCGGGATGGTCTGAATCAGGCTCCGTTGGGCCATGAGCGCTCAGAATATTGATGAGCTTCTTCTCGGTGATTGACAGGGAAACCTATCTACCACATGGCCATTGAATTTAGGGCACTTCGATAAACGTCCCGGTGAGGGCCGGCACTCCGAATTAATCGAAGTGCCCTATAGTGGCGTTTGCCTCATGTCTCCCAAAATGCGCGGTGGGAGCAGACCGGCGCAGCTTCTAGTGTATTACCCAGAAAGCGACAAACCAGCAGCGGATAGACTCCCGGTCAAGACCACGGACGGGGGAGGGTGGGGCAGCCGCTTGTTGCTGCCCGGACCTTTTGAGATAGGCGATGCGATTCAATACAATGCGGTTGCTTGTGCTCGTGCGCCCATGCGAGCTACGCTTGCTACGGAATGATGTCAAACGCGGATCAATTCTTTGCCCGGGCCGAGGCCCTGCTCGATCGCTTAGAGGCCCTCTTGCCGCCCCCACCGATCCCACCCGCATGGGACGCCAACATCGCGTTCCTCTGGCAGCGCGTGGGATATTCCGGGAGGCTTGTGAGCGTTGGCAATCTTCCCAGCGTGGGTCTCGATGATCTGCAATGCATCGATAGGCAGAAACAGCAGATCGATCTCAATACCCGTCAGTTTCTGCATAAGCTGCCGGCGAATAATGTCCTGCTGTGGGGGCCTCGGGGCACGGGGAAATCATCGCTGATCAAAGCCCTTTTGAACGCTTATGCTGCTGAGGGATTGCGCCTCATCGAGGTCTATCGGGAGCACCTGGCGGAGCTGCCCGAAATCGTGGACGTCGTGCGCATGCGCCCGGAACGCTTCCTCATCTTCTGTGACGACCTGTCTTTCGAAGCCAATGATCTGGGTTACAAGCCGCTTAAAGTGGTGCTCGACGGATCGATTAAGCATTCCTCGGACAATGTCCTGATCTACGCGACTTCTAACCGCCGCCACCTGTTGCCCGAGCACCAGCGGGATAACGAGCTCACCACCGTCAGCGAAACGGAAATCCATTACGGGGAGGCGGTCGAAGAGCGCATCTCGCTTTCAGAACGCTTTGGGTTGTGGGTGGCGTTTCATCCGTTTTCTCAAGAGCAATACCTCACCTGCGTGGCGCACTGGCTGAAGCGACTGGGCGTAGAAAATACGTCTGAGGTCCGGCAAGCCGCTCTGCCGTGGGCCTTGGTGCACGGATCGCGAAGTGGACGCTCGGCCTGGCAATTTGCCTGCGACTGGGCGGGGAAAAAGGGCTTGGGCTTATGAGTGACCACGCACTGCTTGCGGAGATCGACCAGGTTGCCCGAGAGGCGGACTTGTTGTTCGATAGGGCTGAGGTCGAAGTGGCCTTCGATACCATGGCAGCCGCTATCGCAGAGCAGCTCGCAGACACCAACCCGCTGATCTTGTCGGTGATGGTCGGCGGTATCGTCCCCACCGGAAACCTGCTGAAACGCCTGCGGTTCCCCTTGGAGCTGGATTACCTGCACGCCACCCGCTACAGGGGACATACGAGGGGCGGGGATCTTCACTGGATAAAGCGCCCCGCCAACGCGCTGCGGGATAGGACGGTTCTGGTCGTTGACGATGTGCTGGATGAAGGGATCACCCTGGAAGCCATCGTGAAAGATTGCCAATCAGCGGGGGCGGCAGAGGTGTTGACCGCGGTGCTGGTGGAGAAGCAACTGCAACCCACGGCCCGCAGGCAGCGCGCGCAATTCGTGGGTTTGAAAGCAGATAACCGCTACCTCTTCGGTTTCGGCATGGACTACAAGGCTTACCTGCGCAACGCCGATGGGATTTACGCCGTGAGGGGGATGTGAGTGCTCTTGCCGTCATCGGGGGCAGTGGGGTAGCCGCACTCAGTGGTCTCAAGATCCTACGCGAGCAATGCTATCTTACACCCTTCGGCGAGCCATCCGGCCCTTTTGCTTTCGGTGAGCTACACGGTAAGGAGCTTGCTTTCCTTGCCCGCCACGGGCCCGGTCACAGCATCCCCCCGCACCGCATAAACTATCGAGCCAACATCTGGGCGCTTAAGCAGCTCGGTGCCCCCCGCATCATCGCCATCGCCGCGGTGGGCGGCATATCGGCCGAGATGTGGCCGTCACGGCTCGCTTTTCCCCACCAGATCATCGATTACACGTCATCGCGCGCCCATACCTTTTTTGAGAGCACGGCGGTAACCCACATCGACTTCACAGAACCGTACTCCGCAGAGTTGCGCACATTACTCATCCAGGGGGCTACCGATGTAGGCTTAAATGCCTGCAACCATGGCACCTATGGCGCCACCCAAGGGCCGCGACTGGAGACAGCGGCCGAGATCGACCGTTTGCAACGCGACGGTTGTACCATGGTCGGCATGACCGGCATGCCGGAGGCCGCATTGGCACGCGAGCTCGATCTAGCCTATGCAACCTGTGCCGTGGTCGCCAACTGGGCCGCAGGGCGAGGCGACGCCCCGATAACGATCGCGACCTTAGAGACTAACCTTAAGAGCGGAATGGAGCAGGTGAATCGCTTGTTGCGGGCGGTTATCGCGCGACTCTAGCGCGTCAGAGGACATGTTAACCTGCATCGCCCGTGATGGGACGGGGATGAGTGCCGAGCTCCCATCTAGTGTAGTGTCCCTTAAATAACTTTACAGACTTTCCAGTGATTGCTATGGTCTCGCTCATGCCGAACACCAGCGTAGCGATCAAGTTGCAGCCGGCTGAACGCACGCCGCTGGAGACATGGGG
>JBOIEG010000424.1:0-2779 GCA_050740915.1 Gammaproteobacteria bacterium
CCCGCAGGCCAGATAGCTGTCCTCTCGCGCACAGTCCTGGCTCGGATTCTGCGCCTCGATAGGCGCACTGGAATCTCGGCCAAGGAGGATCTGACAGCGCCTCCACAGACCTGCCGAAAGGACACAGACCATCTGGCAAACATCGCACAGGCGAGCGGTGCCAACGCCGAGCGGTAGTCGGTGCAAAGGCAGGCGGTTTGATGACCGCTCTTTGTCAGCTTGCGGATCTCACGCACCCACACTCTCACCGAGGAGAGTGCCGCGTTCGGCCAATTTCATCTCCATTCGCTCCCCGGCGCTTGACTCCACTTGGCAAGGCACGAATTCCTCCTCTGGCCACTCAGCTCCGGGATACTTGTGATAGGTCAGGCAGGCGATGTGCTTTTGTTTCATTCTTAAGAAAAAGGCCGGACTGTATCCTTCTCGGTCGAAGACCAGCGTAAAGCGATGCCGCCAGGGGTCGGCGGCGAGTTGCTCGGCGCTCGGCTGAGCGGGCACCTCCTTCTCCAGGCGGGGGACGATCTCGTTTTCCAAGACGCGTAGCAACCCTGGATCAACGGCCTGGTTAACGACAAAGAAGGGTTGTCCATCCAGGGCGTTGACCCAGTAGTCGATGGTGGCGCGCAGACAGAGCCTCTCGCGGGCGACATAGTGTTTGGGTAAAGAGGTCTGGTGACCATGGTAGATGCGAACGTGGCCATCGATATACAAAACCGCCGCACTCTCTGGGAGCGCTGTCATCCACTCAGCACACAAGTCAGCGCTCCAAGGGACCGCCTGCTTGAGTGCGGCGAGATGGCGGATCTTCGCGCGCAGGGTGCGCACCTCGGGGATGCGGTCCAAGCCCAAGAGCTTGCCCCATTCCCCAGGGGCGCAATAGCGCAACGCCTCGATCGACTTCAGTCGGGCAAGCCCCATGAAGGCGAGCAGAAGAAAGATGCTCTCCAACCCATAATAGCCCTTGGGCAACTGGAAATACTTCCTCGCATGACGCAAGAGACCACTGACGAGCAACGCGGGCAGGGCTAGGAGCACACCCCCATGGGGAATATCCAAGGCTGCCTGGAAGGCCGGCGCCACTGCGCCCAGCTGTCCCATGCTAGCCGCTACGCGCTCTAACAGGTTCATCGCGCCCATGCCCAGAGGGGCCGCACAATCCTGCGCGGAGCGCTCGCTTTTGGCGCTTAGTGGGGTCCCGTACGCTCCCGCGGCGGTCGCTTTTTTTTAACCCGTGGAGACAGCCGCCCGGCCTGTACCGCTTTGCGCACCGTATCTTTTTCAATTCAAGCCGCTCGGCGACTTGCGCTACACCGAAACCCTCATCGAGGAGGTGTTGGGCTTGTGCCAGCACCGGCGGGGTAAGCACCGCGGACCCGCGCGTTCGACGCGGTACGTAAAAACCACGAGGCCCCTGTTTGCGGTAACGTTCGACTGTCCGCTTGACACTGATCGAAGGCACACCGAACGCCCGCACAATATCCACCTGCTTGGCATTACCGTTGACACAAAACTGACTGGTGATCAGGCGGAAGGTACAGATATCTGCCTCGTCGTGAACGAACACAGGCATCTGTCCATTGAAGTAGGTGATTTGGCCATCTCTCTTGATAAAAGCCAACTCAGGCGTGATGTGGGTCACCCCATCGGGGAAAAGAGGCAACAGCATCTGCGGCATCAGCGGTAACTCTCCGAGACTATGATCCCAACTACCAGCAGGTGAAAAACCCTGCCTCACGAAAATTGAGATCATTTCAAAATCCCGCTGTCCGTGCTATCGACGCGGGACGTTCGCCGCCGCAAAACCCGTAACTGATTGCTTTGTAAGCCTTTTACCGATCCTCGTGCCTCAAAAGTCAAATGCCGAGATCAGGAGGTCTGAACATGGAGCTGCGCTGGGGACGGCGTGCCCTCTTTAGCCGGCGCGTTACGCCTGCTGCGTGAGCAGGTCCAGCGTACGCCACCGCGCCAGTGGGTGCGTGTAGTCGGCGGTTGGTCCGAATTCCAGTTTGCGGAGCGGCGCATGCCGACGCTGGAAGAAATCAATGCGGCGGCACCGGATACGCCCGTGTTCATCCTCCATCTCTACGACCGCGCGCTGCTCAATCGGGCCGCGTTGAGGACGGTCGGTTATACCAAGGACACGCCCGACCCCGCCGGGCGCCGAGATCGAGCGCGATAAACAGGGCCATCCGACGGGCGTCCTCATCGCGCGGCCGAATGCTCTGATCCTCTATTACACGCTGGCCAAAGGCCCGAAGCTCAGCTTCGATGATCAACTCAACTCCACGCGCCATTTCATGCGTGAGCTCAACCGCTTTGGTCTAACCAGCATCATCGATGCGGGTGGCGGTTATCAGAACTATCCCCAAGACTATCAAGTGATCGAGGAGCTGCACCGCCGCGGCCAGCTCACGCTGCGCATTGCCTACAACCTCTTTACGCAGCACCCGAAGCAGGAATATCAGGACTTCGCCTCTTGGGTAAAATGACGCAGCCGCGGAGGGACGACGACTTCTGCGTATTTTAAGCGATTCCTGCCGCCCAATTTAAAGCAAACCTGCCACCTGTTTTAATTCAAAGCTGCCACTCACTGTAAGGCAAAGTTGCCACCCTGCTAGTGTAGTGTCCCTTAAATAACTTTACAGACTTTCAAGTGATTGCTATGGTCTCGCTCATGCCGACCACCAGCGTGGCGATCAAGTTGCAGCCGGCTGAACGCACGCCGCTGGAGACATGGAGATCCGCACACGGAACTCCGCAACAGGTGGCGCTGCGCTGC
>JBOIEG010000425.1:0-1205 GCA_050740915.1 Gammaproteobacteria bacterium
GGTGGAGGGCCGGTGACGGTTCCCACCTGCGCGGAAGCGAGTGCAACCGAGGAACCGGATGCGGGAATACTGCACGTCCGGGTCTGTGCGGGGGGCGCCGGGTAACCGGCGTCCCTACCGCGGAGCATAGATTATTTTCTTTCCAGAAGGCGGCCTGGAGCTGTGGGGACAAGGAGCGTATGGTTCGTGCTTTTCTGTGTTGCTATCAGCGCTTACGTTCTGAAAGTGACCCGATCGTGAACACCGCAACACTTCAACAACTCAGGGTACGCGCGCATCAAGCTCGCCGACAGGTGATCAACATGGCGGCCATGGGCGGGTGTTTCGCCTCCCTGATCCTGGGACCCAGGACGCGGGGGATTGACACCCCGCAGGTTCAGCAGTACCAGCTTCACTTTTGAGGGAAAAGGGCGTTTTAAAAATCCTAAACGTCGCTTTGGCTGGGAAGAAATCGCCGCAGCTCAGCTGGATTTATTTTCTACTATTATTAATCTACGACGCTTCTAATCCATTTACGCCCGCTCCCGGACTGAACTATCGAAGAGCTTGTAGTGGCTTACATAACCTCGAGGGTCACGGTGACCGATAACGGTCGCGGTCGCGGTCGAAGAGGTGTAGGGTGAACTGGTTTAGTAGGGCGCCAAAGTATCAGTGCGAAGCGGGCAGCGGCCGCAAATTCGTGGCCACTACGGGCCGTGACCTGACGAGTGAGCTTAAGGCGGGAGTTGCGGGCAAACCTAACCTCGGCTTTACGTCAGGTCAGGCGAAGAGAGTGCTTACCCGCTGCCCTTCATGGCTCTTCAGGTTAGAAGCTAATGGGGAAGGTGAGACCCTCGCCTTCGGAGTACTGCAGAGCGGGACGCTCAATACCAAGCTCGCTGTCAGCATACTGGCGACGATTCCGGAGGAGCACGGTTTCTTCAATGCGCTACTGCGATTCGCGTCACGTCACAGCGTTACCAGCCTCCTCGTCGAAAGCATCGGGTCCGGACCACGAAAGACAGCTATCCCAACCCTTGTTGGAGAGCGCGAGAGGCACTCGAACGTCAAGCTTTATGTTCTGGATCTCCAGAAGCCGTCGCTAGGAGCCTGTCGGACTTAAGGCGGAACTTTTGATGTGCAAACCGATCGGATCGGCAATGGATTCAATGAGCGAACGTGCATGAGCCACTTCCGTCAATGCGATCGTGACACACCCTACCTGC
>JBOIEG010000426.1:0-1261 GCA_050740915.1 Gammaproteobacteria bacterium
CCGAGAAGAGTCTGTCCATCATCAACTCACGGAGTCGATCGCCTTAATGACCACCCGAACCTCGATTTTGGCGCTCAACACGCACGTTATGGCTTTGGTGTTCAACCTAAGTCCGACAGGCTCCTAGCTAACGAATTCGACCGTGTCGTTAGCCTGGGAGCGTTTCTCTTTTCTCTGCTTGCGGGGGTAATTTCACTTGCGATAGCGACTCTGTTGGGTCTCATGGGTGGGCGAACACTACGGGCAAAGAGAGACTTACACGCGAAAAATTGACCTTCCGACCGTCGGGAGCTTGCGCGCACTTGCTGCCTTGACCCCGATACACCACAAAAGACGCTTGTGCGCCTCGCGGCAATCCCACGGACTAACAACGTGCTCGACGGCACCGTGATCGGCACCTGTTACCCGCGACATCGAAACGAGGAGTTCCTGAAGTTTCTGCGCAAGATCGACCGAGAAACGCCACCAGAATTGCCCCTGCACCTGATCCTGGACAACTACGGGACACACAATCACCCCAATGTGAAGGAGTGGCTTCAGAAGCATCCGCGATTTCATCTGCACTTTACGCCGACGAGCTCTTCGTGGCTGAACCTCGTAGAGCGATGGTTCGCAGAGATCACGCGCAAGCGGATCCCAAATCGTTTTGCGTATCACACATCCAGGTGATCCGATTGCCACCTCGGTCTCCACATCACCATGAACTGGCGCGGCCATCCGCTCATCAGTCACGATGTCGTCGTGAATCTTATCGGAGCCACCAAGACCCGATCGGGGCTCAAGGTCAAGGCGCGGCTCGACAAGCGAAGGTATCCGACTGGAATCGAAGTTCCCGACGAAACAATGCAAGCGCTTCACCTGACGCCACATGAATTTCATGGTGAGTGGAATTACACACTCGCGCCCAAAGAACTGTAAATGGTATTTACTGACATGTCCTTATGAGCGCAAAGAGGGCAGGGCGACTTATAGGATGTCGGCCATGCCGTCGTCGTGTGCCCGTCCGACGCAGCAGTACCTGTTGCAAAAGGAAATCCCATTTTTCTACTCTAACGCGCAACCGATTGCGCATTAGGCTTTTCTAGCGAAAAGGGGACTTCCAATGCGTTACGTCATGCGCGTTTCGGCAATCTGCCTAGGAGCCTGTCGGACTTAGGTTGAACACCAAAGCCATAACGTGCGTGTTGAGCGCCAAAATCGAGGTTCGGGTGGTCATCAAGGCGATCGACTCCGTGAGTCGATGATGGACAGACTCTTCTCG
>JBOIEG010000427.1:0-6942 GCA_050740915.1 Gammaproteobacteria bacterium
GGTGGAGGGCCGGTGACGGTTCCCACCTGCGCGGAAGCGAGTGCAACCGAGGAACCGGATGCGGGAATACTGCACGTCCGGGTCTGTGCGGGGGGCGCCGGGTAACCGGCGTCCCTACCGCGGAGCACCACGGCTGATACGGTAGACGCCAACCCCGGCGATGGTGTCTGCGCCGACGCCACCGTCGACTGCTCACTCCGGGCGGCGATCCTGGAGGCCAACGCCGTCGCTTCCGACGATGTCATTGATGTTCCCGCCGGTAACTATACGCTTACCGGGGGCACGCTCGTGATCACCGACGGAGTGACGATCCGGGGCGCGGGGTCGAACGCCACGCTCATCGACGGCAATAACGCCGGCGGGGTTCTCCAGGTCGGGAGCATCCTGTACAACCAAACAATAGAACAGGGCAGTGACAAGGGCAGGTTGATACCGATAGCCGTGGCTACTGCCACAGATGATTTCGTCAACTGCTTGGCCTCCGAGGGTTGCCTGGGAAAGCCAGGTCTCGTCGATTCCTTCGGCAGCAACCCCATCGGTCCCATCTCCTTCGACTTCACGCTCACGGCCGCGCAGGTGGCTGCGGTGAACGCTGCAACCGGGCGCGGCATCTTGACCGTCACAGCGGCGCGGGACATCGGTCACAAGATCGGTGTCGTACCCAGCGACGTGCTTCCGGCAACGCTGGACGGCGCATTTGTTGACGATCTCTTCCGGGACACGATCGACACCTGTCCCGCCGGGGAGCTTGTCGGTCCCATCAACTTCTTTTGCGGCCCGAACTTTCACAACGATTTTGCAGGGACAGATTCGGTCTTTATATCGCAGACGACTTTCCGGAACGGCGCCGGAGACCGGCGGGTCCCGATTGTTCTGTCGCCGCCGGGCGGCGACAGAACCTCGGGCACGGGTCGGCTGAAGATCTTCTCGGTGAGCCTCAGTTATGTGAAGGACTTCATCGTGAACCTGAACGGTCTTACGGTTCAGAACGGCCGGGCTGGCGGGGGCATTCGCAATGACGGGAGCTTCGTCCAGGCCTCGGATCTTGTGGTGAAAGACAACTCCGCCTTCTCGGCAGGCGGAGGGATATTCAACAACATCGGTACGGTGACCCTTGTCAATAGCACCGTCAGGGACAACCGGGCGGGGACCCGGGGCGGAGGCGTCGCCAACACCGGCCTCGGCATCCTCAAGATGGATCGAAGCACCATCAGCAACAACGCGGCCACGCAGGGTGCCGGGATCCTCAACAGCGGGAGGCTCACCCTTACCAACACCACGCTGAGTGGAAACACGGCCGACCTCGGGGGTGGCGGCCTCCAGAACACCGCTACGGCTGACCTCAGCTTCTGCACCGTCACCGCCAATGTGGCCAACAACCGTCGGGACGCTTTCAACGCGCGCGCCGTGGGAGGGGGGGTCAGAAACGCGCTGGATGGGCGGATCAACATCGGCAATACCATCCTTGCCGGAAACAGCGATAACCGCGGCCTGGGGCTCGCCCTGCTGTCCCCCGACTGCTTCAGCGCAGCGGTACCAGCCGCGGTCAACTTCAATTTCACCTCGCACCGCGACAACCTTGTGGGCGTCCTCAATGGCAATTGCATCCTGAAGGACATCAACTCTGGGGACACCAGGTTCGACCAGGTGGGGACGGAGGCTGCGCCGCTCGATCCTCGGCTCGCCGCCCTCGCCGACAACGGCGGCCCGACCCGGACCCACGGCCTGCTGGCCGGCAGTCCGGCGATCGACGCGGACCGTGCGGTCACCAGCGCCACGTTCTTCGACTGTCCCGAGCCCGACCAGCGCGGCTTCCTGCGGCCCGGTGACGATCCTGGTGACACGATCTGTGACGTGGGCGCCTACGAGCGGGGCGCTCGCACCGCCGCCAACGATACAGACGGTGACGGTGTGAGCGCAGATGTGGACAACTGCCCTGTGAACCCCAACCCAGACCAGACAGACAATGATGGCGACGGTCTCGGCGACGTCTGCGATGCGACGCCTCTCGGCGCATGCACCGGGGCCACGCTGCTAGGCACTCCGGGTGATGATCCTGCTCTGAAGGGCACCAACGGTCCAGACATCATCGCTGGCTTGGGTGGCAACGACACGGTCAACGGCCTAAAGGCCGACGACATCCTCTGTGGCGGCGAGGGTATGGATACCCTGCGTGGCAACAAGGGCGATGACACGCTAGACGGAGGAGCGGGTAGCGATAGTTGTAACGGAGGCAGGGGCCACGATACCGCCGCAAACTGCGAGGCTGTTAGTGCTGTTCCTTAAGTGCGCGATGGGGGGCGAATAAAGCCAGCGCCCTACCGAGACACCAAACGGCCATCCTGCGGATGGCCGTTTTTTTGCCTTGCCTCGCCAAGAGGCGGGAGACATGTGCGAGGTGATCGACGAGCGCCAGACGTTCGTTAGTCAGGGTTCGGGGTCAGAGTAAAAGTTGCTTTAAATTTGGTAGGTTAAGCGTGCCAGATTAAGCACAAAAATACCGCGTACCTTCGGGACGTACCACACATATTGAACAGTGCTTCCGGAACCGTGTCGAGGGTGCTCTATTTACGAATGCATAGACCTTGTTCCTGAGGAATTGCTTCGCTGAGCTTAAGAGTCGCTGCAATCCTTGCTTTGCTTCGGCGTTGTCTGGATCTCGCTCTAGCACCTTTTTCAAACTCGCGAGAGCATTGTCGGTCTGCGGCTCGGTGAGCTTAGCGGCGTCCAGTTGCCTTTGGGCTTCGGTCAGCAGCCTTTGCGCCTCCTGGCCGCGGCGCTCCTGCGCGGCCCGTTGGGGACGACGAGCGCTCAAAGGTCTGAATTTCTGGATTAAAGGTAAAACCCTCCTGCTCTTCGATCTGTGCCTTGACCTCAGAGCGCAAGGACTGCAAGGCAGCATGACCGGGAGCGGCTTTCAATCCTTGCTCGATGGCGGCGAGACTCTCCTTGAGCGCCCCCTCCTCTCGGTGCCCACGGGCGAGCCGCTCTAGGCGGATGGCGATCTGCTCCAAGCCGGTCTTGGCCTGGGCATTGTCCGGATCTAATGCCAGCACCTGCCGGTAGCTGTCATAGGCATTGTCGGTCTGCGGCTCGGTGAGCTTAGCGGCCTCGACCTGACGCGCAGCGTTGGCTAAAACCTGTTCCACCTGCTTGCGACGCGTCTCTGCTAGCTGCTCCCAGTGATCCTCATCTGGACGCCGACGCTGTTCGGCCTCCGCGATTTCGGCACGCACCTGATCACGGAGCGCGAGTAACCCCTTGTGCCCTGGACCAACCTTGAGTCCACCCTCGATTTGCCTAAGGCTTTTTTGTAGGTCTCCTTTACGCTGGCTCTGCTGAACCAATTGCTCGTAACCCGATGCAACACGCTCGAGCCCGAGCAGAGCTTGATGGTTTCCAGGATCGCGCGATAAGACGCTACGATAGGTGTCATAGGCGTTATCGCCTTTAGGCGATGTTAGCTTGAAGGTTTTTACCTGTTGTTCAGCGAGTGCAAACAGCCGCTCGATCTCGTTTTCCTGGCTTGTGCGCTCCCTTTCTTGTCTTTCCTGCTCCAGCGCCTCGGCCCGTTGGCGCTCGTGCTTTTCCAGTGCCGCACGCACGTCTGCCCGCAAGGCTTGTAACCCTCCGTGCCCAGGCGCTACCTCAAGCCCGCGATCAATGTAACCGAGGCTGTTACTTGGGTCTCCTGCTGCCTGACTTTGGCGTGCCAGTTGCTCATAGCGCGATATAATGTTGCCGATTCCGGCCTTGGCTTGAGCATTGCCAGGTGCAAGCGTCAAGACCTTTTGGTAACTGGTGGCGGCGTCTGTCAGTTGCGACGCCTCGAAACTCCTTTGAGCGGCGGCGAGCAACCAGTCGACTTCGCTCTGGGCTTCATCTTGCTTCGGGGCCTGCTTATTTTCTGCTAGGGGTTGTTCCAGCGCTTTGGCAACCTGAGGTGCAAGCAGCCCGTGCACAGTTTCACTCTTGGCGACGTCCCAGGCAGTTTGTCCGTTCGCGTTTTTTTGCTCCCGATTGGCTCCTCTTGACAGAAGCAGGCGAACGATCTGCGTATTATCTGAAGCCGCGGCGAGCATCAAGGGTGTCCAGCCGTGGCTGTTTGTGGCATTCACCCGCGCGCCTCTGACCAACAGCTCGCGTACCATCGAGATGTGACCCCGGGAAGCCGCTAACATCAAGGGCGTCGACCCTTGGCTATCAGCAGAGTTCACGTCAACCCCCGAGTTCAAGGCTTTTTTTAGTTGTGTCAGATCGCCTGTGAAGGCAGCCTGGCGTGCCTTCTCCGCGGATTCGGCTAGCACTGATGTCTGGACGATCAACAGCGAGGCCAGTATGACCAGCGTTGGGATAAAAGTACGGTTCATACTACTGAGCTTCAGCGGGTCCGCGATACTCGCCTCCTTGTATCTTGATCCCATGTCAATTAAAAAACAATTTGATACGCTGTGGAGGTTGTGGGCAAAGGGGCGCGCGGTGGGAAACGCGCAGCGTTTTCCACGGCAAGCGCCCCGGTGCGCCGCAGGCGCACTGTTCACAAATCCACAGCGGGGGCGGGGTTGGGCACCGCCGTGCAGCCTGATAACTCCTGGGGTCTTGAACCACAGTTGCTTGTCCCTTGCAGCTAGGGGATGTGATATAAAGCTATATTAGGCTCCTCAGCAGCTTCCTGCAAAATGCGCTTGCGTCTTTGCCGATTTCGAAACGGGATCGGTGTAGAATCGGTCATATATGACACTTTTGTAGGTAGGAAGGGCGGGCAGCGAATCCAAAACCCCGAGGGCTGCCCCATGATGAAAGTGTCACACGAAGAATCACTTCTCAGAGCGGGATGGATCGTGTTAAGAATTTTCTCATGCAGCGGCGAGGGTCGACGGGGTAGTTCAAGACCTGGAGAGTTTTGAGCGGGAGTTGCATCGTTACTTTGTCGCGGCCGAGCGTGAGGTATTGGCCGAGGAGCTCACGCGTTTTTGATCGCGCGGTGCGCATCGAGGGTGAGGTCTATCGGCAGGTGTAACGCTGCGACCGTGAACTATTTCTCGGCCATCTGAGTGGGTGTTGGTGCTGAGCACAGTCCGGTCCCGGCCAAGCGGTTCACAAACTCCGCCACAACCGGATTGGTAACGTCAACTGGCGGCATCGATGGCTTTGACGGCCAGAGCTTATTCAGACCCGCATCCTGCCAGAGTTTCTCACCCAACCAACCGTTTTTGCTGACAGGCGGTTGCGGACCCTCCTGTAAGCGGTCTAGCCATGGATTCGGCCTATCTGGCTTGGTGCCACGGCCGTTGAAGCCCGGCACAAGGTCGAAGCCCGGCACAAACGGCACAACGTTGAAGGGCACAACTCCCGGTTCTTCGAGGACCGCGGCCAGATGCAGAGTGAAATCGCTGGTTCGACCGCCCTGAAGGTACTGATGGAAGCCCAAGCCATTAAAGATTGCGCGGTTCCCAGGACCGAATGCCGGGATGTGTTGGATGACGTGAAAAGCCGAAGGCGGAGCGGTGAAAGTGGCCCCGAAAGGACCTGGGATCAAGCATTCAACAGAACTGACGGGATTAAACGGTACGATCGCATTGGGTACGCCATTGGCCTGGAGAAAGCTGGGACCGAAAGCTGTCTGATTGGCCGAATCGCAATCGGGGGCATCGACCAGCGAAGCGATAACCGAGACGGGAGTGTTGTCCGGATGGATATGCGCGTACCTCGGATGTCCGTTAACCAGATCCTTTAACAGCAAGTCTGGGAACAATGCTGCATCGGGAGGTAGACGGGCGCTGATCAGGGCAATGTCAACGCCAGCGTAGTCGGAGAGCGACGAATTAAAGATGTCGATCTCGACTGTGGCGCGAAAATGTTGTGTACCGGAAACGTGAACAAAGTGGATGTCGGTGAAGGGAGTGAACTTATGGGGCGTTGAAATAAAGCCGGAGCCCAAGAAAGCAGAAATCCTGATGGTGGGAACCCCACTGCGGAGTGTAGTGCCACCGTTCCTTATATCAGAGCGTAACACCAGGTAACCATCGACCTGAGCGATCCAGCCGGGAATACCCAGTGGTCCCAAATCAACATCATCAGCTTGGACTCCAGCGGTAGAGAGCATTCCGAGGATCGCCGCTGCCACGATAGCAGCCTTTACAGATGTTTTCTTCATGTCGTTTCCTACCCATTTTTTAGAGTTACCGTGAAAAAGAAGGGGAAAAAGGACAAACAAATCGCCGTCTCCAAAGGACACGATGTAGAAAAACTAAATCGCCCTCCGTTAAGCACCGCCCCCCTACTCCACCGTGGCTAGTTGTGATCCTATCGCCAAAGCTAACCGGCGGGCCGCTTTTTGGCGCGTCCGAGTTGAGCGCCAGGTTAGCCTTTACACCGCCAAGGATACGAAATGTAACTTCACTTGTGCAGTGACTTTTCGCACAAACATTTCTGTGACATATTCACAATCTGTCCTGAAAGAACACCGTGCATTTCTCAATGCGTGAATCGTGATCACGGAGGTTTGCGGCATCAACGATAGCATTGCCGTTCCGAGATCGGGTCACTCAGACTCGAAACGACGACAATCGGTACGACGTACTCGTGAAATATCCAGGGTAGTTGTTAAAAGAAAAACCGTAAATATTTAATAGCCGAGACATAGCGGAGACAGACCACGAACTTTTTTGGATGGTTTGTTTGGTTCTTGCTATCATCGCTCCTAAGTGCCCTGGTAGCTCAGGTGGATAGAGCGTCCGCCTCCTAAGCGGGAGGTCGCCGGTTCGAGTCCGGCCCAGGGTGCCATTTTAACGTCGGATTAAGGCCTTTATTTGGAACAATTTCGGACACTTCGGCTCAGAGTCGAGGCGATAGCGGTGTTCCCTTGCATCGGCCGAATCGATGGACAGGCTCCCGCGATCCAGCACCGTTACCTAGAAGCCTGTCGGACTTAGGAAGAAC
>JBOIEG010000428.1:0-5350 GCA_050740915.1 Gammaproteobacteria bacterium
GATCTGGTTCTTGTTCAAATAAAGCCCTGGATGCTTCGTCTGCCATGAGGGATACCGTTGCTTCAGTTGTGTTCCCGCTATTTTACCAGCTCCCTTCTCATCATTCCCCTGTCCCAGGAGGTTTTTCCACAGCCTCTCAGGAGCCGTGGCCGCTTGTCTGTATCGCAGCCCGCTCGATCGGAATTTCGGGAAATAGGACAGGGCTCTTCGATTAATTCGAAGTGCCCGCCGGTATAGGGAGTTGCCGCGCAGGTTCAAACAGGTAACTGTTTGAAAAATGGAACGAAGCAAAAATCGCATTTTTTGCTTTGCGATTCGATAAATTGCAGGGAAGCGAACTATCGAAGCTCTCTAAATACCAGTTCTGATGCCTCGAAGACCGGGCCGTCGACACAAACGCGTTTCATCGCTTGCCCCGAGGGGGTACGCACCGCGACCGTGCAACCGGCACACCCACCGACCCCGCAAGCTATATACTCTTCTACCGAAAGCTGGCAGGGCAAGGCGTACTCGCGAGCCAGCTCAGCGACGGCTTGTAACATAGGGATTGGGCCGCAGGCGAATAGCTCCACCTCGTGCAGTGGGTGGGACAACAGCGAGCTAAGCCAAAAGCGCGCCAGAGCGGTAACATATCCATCGAAACAGCCCGGGAACCCTTGCCGGCTCGCGAGCCGACTCGGGATCCCCCAATCCTCTAAGAGCGGCATGGCCGCGATAACCGGTGCCGGGACTCCAGGTACCAGGATCCGAGAGGGGATCGCTTGGAACGGAAAAGGCACTTCCGAACCCATGACAACGAGCACTGAAACCTCGGGGGCCGCGGACTTTAAATGCTCGGCCAGGTAGATCATGGGCGGGATCCCCACCCCACCGCCGATGAGGAGCGCCCGGCGGCGGTAACCCTTTAACTTGAAAGGCACCCCTATGGGTCCTAACAAACTCACTGTCTCCCCAGGGGCGCACTGGGCTAAGAGCCGGGTTCCTACCCCGTGTGCCTTATACAGGATCTCGATCCACCCCACCTGGGGATTTACCCGCATCAAGGACATGGGCCGCCGCATTGGCAGCAAAGCGTGGCACTGTAGATGCACAAACATGCCGGGGGCGGCATCGGCGGCCGTTTTGGGCGCCTGCAAGCGCAACACCTGCTGCCCATCCGGGCAAGCGTCCTGCGACAGCACCCTGGCCTCTTCTAAAAAGATAGTCCCCGTGCGCTGCGCGCTTTGAGGTGAGCTATCGTGAAGCGGGGGCATCAGCCTCCTCTTCAAACACCACTTGCCCGTCTAATAGCGTGTGGGTCACTCTACCCACCAGCTCGCGGCCGAGGAATGGGGAGTTTTTACCCGCGCTCAATAAGGTATCTTCGGTCACTGTCCATTCACGCTCGGGATCAAACACACACACATCGGCGCTTGCACCGATCGCTAAGGTACCGGCCGAGATCTCCAACACCTGTGCGGCTCGGCATGTGATAGCGGCAATCGCCGTGGACAGATCGAGCACACGGCCGCGCACAAGGTCTAAGGTCAGTGGCAGCAGCAGCTCCAGAGCCGACACCCCCGGCTCTGTGGCGTCAAATGGCGCGGTCTTCGCGTCCACATCATGCGGCTGGTGATCCGAGCAGATGGCGGCGATGACGCCGCGGGCGACGGCTCCACGCAGCGCCTTACGGTCGGCTTGCGTGCGAAACGGTGGCCGTATATGGCACATACTATCGAAATCTCCCACCGCCTCATGGGTCAGATGCAAGTGATGGATGGTGACATCGGCGCTGACAGGCAATCCCTGGGCCTGAGCCTGCGCCAGCAGATCTACGGCTTTGGCCGTTGAAAGGCGAGCAAAATGCGTGCGCACACCGATCTGCTCGACCAGCAACAAGTCGCGGCTCAATGCCACCGTCTCCGCCGTTTCCGGGATCCCCGGCACCCCCAAGCGCGTGCTCACGCCGCCCTCGTGCATGTGGCCTTGACGGCCTAACCAGTGATCCTCGGGTTGCAGGACGACCGCTAACCCACAAGTCCCCGCATACTCTAGGGCGCGGCGCATTACCTCGGTGTTATACACCGCTCTTCCCGCATTGCTCACCCCTACACAGCCGATAGCCTTCAAGGCGTACATCTCGGCCAACTGTTCCCCACCCAAGCCCTGAGTAAGGGCCCCTAAACAGTGCACCTTCGCTAAACCTGCCTGCTGGGCACGCCGATGAATCAGTTCCGCCACCGCCGGAATGTCAAGCACCGGTGTGGTATCCGGCGGACAACACAAGGTGGTGATGCCCGCACGCGCGGCGGCCAGGGTTTCGCTGACGATGGTAGCCCCATGCTCGTCGCCTCCTCCACCCAGGCGCGCGCTCAAGTCCACAAAACCGGGGCTCACCACCCGATGGCTGGCGTCGATGATGCGCTCTGGCCTGAATCCCTGTGGGGCGTGACCTATGCTAGCGATTTTGCCAGCGCTGATATAGAGATCAGTGACTTCATCAAAACCCTTTGCAGGATCGATAACATGGCCGTTGGCGATCAAAAGCTCCATCTCAATGCGACTCCGGTTTGGCGGCGCTGCTCATCGCCATAGACATCACCGCCATGCGTACCGCGATGCCGTAGCTGACTTGCTGCAGGATCACCGAGCGAGGGCCATTAGCGACCTGGGAGTCGATCTCTACACCGCGATTGATCGGTCCCGGATGCAATACGATGGCGCCGGGCTCAGCCACCGCCAGCCGCTCCTCCGTCAGCCCATAGAGCTCAAAAAATTCGCGCGCGCTTGGCAGCAGAGCGCCCCGCATCCGCTCGTTTTGAAGCCGCAGCATGATGACCACATCCACATCCCGCAGTCCGGACTTGAGATCGTGACAAACGCGCACGCCCAGAGTTTCTATCTCAGGCGGGATCAGAGTTCTCGGGCCAATGACCCGCACCTCTCGGGCTCCTAAGCTCTTAAGGGCGTGGATGTCCGAGCGCGCAACCCGAGAGTGAGCGATGTCCCCCACGATGGCCACGCGGAGCGCGGCAAAATCGCCCTTCGCGCGGCGGATGGTAAACATATCCACCATCGCTTGAGTGGGGTGGGCATGGCGGCCGTCGCCTGCATTGATAACGCGTGCCTCAGAACAAACGTGGGAGGCGATAAAGTGCGCCGAACCGCTGCAATCGTGGCGGAACACGAGCATATCGCAGTGCATCGCCTCCAAGTTGCGCAGGGTATCCAGCAGTGACTCGCCCTTGCGCGTGGCCGAGTCACCGATGTTGAGCGTTAGAACATCGGCGGAGAGCCGTTTCGCGGCCAGCTCGAAGGTGGTACGGGTACGGGTGCTGGGTTCAAAGAAGAGATTGACGATAGTCTTGCCACGCAACAGTGGGACTTTCTTCACCGGCCTCCTGCCTACCGGCGCAAAGCCTTCGGCGGTGGATAGGATCTCGAGCAGCAGTTCCTTGGGAAGCCCCTCGATACTCAAAAAATGTTTGAGACGCCCCTGCTCATCGAGCTGGATATTCGATGCCGTCATGCCGCCTTGTAGGTGATCAATCGCAACGGATCCGGTCCGTTGAGCTTGATGTGCTCCCCGGGCCCAAGCGCTAGGGTGGTGCCCACGACATCCGCCCGGATGGGCAAATCCCGCTGGCTGCGATCGACCAAAACCGCGAGGGTGACGCTAGCTGGGCGGCCATAGTCAAAGATCTCGTTGAGCGCGGCGCGCACCGTTCGGCCGGTGTAGAGGATGTCATCCACCAAGATCACGTGACGCCCATCGATATCGAACGGCAAATTGGACGGCTTGACGCTGGGGTGCATGCCGATGCGGCTGAAATCATCGCGATAAAACGCAATGCTTAAGCTGCCGAGCGGGGCGGGAAGCCCGAGTCGCTCCCGCAAACGTTCCGCTATCCATACACCGCCGGTGTGAATACCCACCACTACCGGGTCCACACGCCCCCTGACTGCTAAGGCCTCGGTCAGCCCTTCTGCCATGCGCTCGAGGAGCGCGTCGATTTCATCGTTGTCGAGGGTCATCGTATCTTGATTCGTTCGCTGAGCCACGATTCCAGGATTAGCTGTGCGGCGACGGCATCCAAACCACGCCGCTTTACCGCTTGCGGATACCGGTTGGCCTCTACGGACGAAAGAGTTTCGTCTATGGTATGCACAGGGAGACCAAAGCGGCCATGCAATTGCCGACAGAAGCGCGCCACGCGCCCCACGACCGGGTGTTCCGATCCATCGAGATTAACCGGTATACCGACGATTAAGGCCTCCGGCTGCCAAGAGGCGATGAGTTGGCTAATAGCTAACCAATCCGGACGTTTAGCCCGGGCGTGCAGGCATTTTAGGGCGCCCGCCGTACCCGTCAGGGTATGGCCTACGGCGACACCGATCCGCTTCTCCCCGAAATCGAAACCGAGAACGGTCACCCTTAAGCATGACCCACATAAGAGGACAACTGCCGCGGGTCCACTCCGAGCAGCGTCACCGACTTTTGCCAGCGTAGCTCAGCAGGCGCCTCGAACATGACATTCATGTCGGCTGGACCACTAAGCCAAGCGTTTTCGGCCATCTCCCGCTCCAGCTGCCCAGCGCCCCAACCCGCGTAACCCAAGGCGATCAGGGTTTGTGGCGGCCCCGTTCCCTCGGAAATCGCTGCTAGGATATCGCGTGAGGTACCGACACCGATCTCTTCGGTGACCTTGATCGTCGACTCCCAATCCTTCACCGGCCGGTGGATGATGAAACCGCGCTCTTGCTGCACAGGACCGCCTTGAAAAATGGGCATGTCATTTATTCTGGCGTCGCTTGATTCCAGATCCATCTGGGATAGGATAGCTCCCAGCCCAAAGGGCATGGGCCTATTGATCACTATCCCCATGGCACCCTCTGCATCATGCGCGCAAATGTAGGTAACGGTCTGATAAAAGTTCGGATCGGCGAGACTGGGCATGGCGATGAGGAAATGATTGGTCAGGTTCATGGCGGTTCCCGGAATTTAGTGCCTGGCCTTAAACACTACCATAAAACAATCCGCCATTGATCTAAGAAAGCTCTGAACAAGTTACCCGTTCGTACTGAGGTATCGAAGTACGAATGGGTAATGCCTTGATTTTTATCGTGACCGTTCGCCCTTCTATACCCTTTGCCCTTCGATACCTCAGGAGCTCAGGACAGGCCCTTCGACAAGCTCAGGACAGGCATCAGGGCAAACGGACTCTGAGACTTGTTCAGAGCTTTCCTAGGAGCCTGTCGGACTTAGGTTGAACACCAAAGCCATAACGTGCGTGTTGAACGCCAAAATCGAGGTTCGGGTGGTCATCAAGGCAATCGACTCCGTGAGTTGATGATGGACAGACTCTTCTCG
>JBOIEG010000429.1:0-9366 GCA_050740915.1 Gammaproteobacteria bacterium
TGCGTTCAGCCGGCTGCAACTTGATCGCCACGCTGGTGTTCGGCATGAGCGAGACCATAGCAATCACTGGAAAGTCTGTAAAGTTATTAAAGGGACACTACACTAGCCTCCAGTTTCAGGTTAGTGCACTTGTAGCAAGGGGTCGCGGATCTCGTTGTGAACTGCTCCGCAGGACTCTGAGTTTGTGAAAAAACTTACTGCGCTCGGGATCTCGCGTTCCGGCGGTTCTCGGAATACTCCTGTATTTCAATATACACTGCGGTTCCTTCGCTCCGGCGGAACGCGACCTCCCTTCGCTCGCGACGGTTTTTTCACAAACTCTCAGATGAACCGACTCGCAGTGCCCCCCCTTGAACAAGCGAGGTTTATCGCAGGCTTTCCGGAACTCGGATCCAAGTGCTTGAAAAATCGCTAGCCACAATGCGACATTTGTCGTAAGCCCCCGGCGGGACCCCTGGATCAATACCAGACTGAGGTTCCTTAACGAGGCTTCCTTGGAGGGAGCATCAATCACGCATACATCCGCAGCGAAGAACAAGAAATCTTAGAAACATTGATAGCGCTTTTAGCGCAATGCGATGAACTGTTGCACGATTTGGAACAATACGATCCCAAGTACGATGAATTGATCACGACGACGCGCGCAGCTTATAACAACGCCTTGGCCGCATTCGTTGCAGAATAGCGCCAAAGTAGCCTAAGCCCATTGGGGTTGTTACGCTGCGCGTCCCAAACTGCGTGTTTCCACCATGGCGCTGCTCGAATTTCGCCCCTCTGATACTCACCGTGCTTCAATCCCAATAACCCTCGCGACCTCTTGGGAAATAAAGAAACGGGAACGTGTAAATAGCCTGGCGGCAGAATCGTTGAGCGCGCTGCCCGTACTGGCCTGATATACTCTCCAGGCGTGCACGTAGGTTACGCTTATCCATTCCTCATTAAATTTAGTTTAACTTTATCACGTTAGGAGAAATTAAGATGGGATTTGTACTCGTCCTGGGTTTTTCAGCCGGTCTGGCTCTTGGGGTCAAATACCACAAGCAGATCATGTCACTCCTCACCGCCGCTGAAGCACGGGTAGCTACTTTGAAGCAAAGTTTCAAAGAAGGTGAGCGGAAAAAGGGTGAATCGAGTGAAGGGCTTTATGAAGCTACCGAGGAGACACGTTCAATGGGTGCTAAAGACGAGCTACAGGGGGAGGGTGATTGGGAATCTGCTCGTCGCTATGACGAGGCCACTAAAGCCTTTGTAGAATCAGGCAAAGTCAAAGAACATGCTGACACCACGGCGACAATCTCTCCCGAAGAGAAGCGCGAACTGGAAGAAGCTGAAAAGGCGGGCAAAGAGCGTGCAAAGGAGGAAGACCCGGCGGTGCAACGAGACTACTCTAAGCCAGAATAGCTACAATACGAAGCAACATCCCCCTGGAAAAAATTAAGATGATTATCTGTCGGCTACCAACCTAAACGCACTCCGCTTCTCATCGAGACTCAACTGGTTGCTCTTCGCGCATAGAGTTTGGTTGGTGCGCGGGCTTTCGTGGACCGCTCTCATCTGGTCTTTCTCAAGACTGCCCCGTATAGTGGTTCTTCCCAATTTTCCGGGCAGTAACAAGCCGCCGGTATCGGCGAGCGAGAGAAGTTCGACGAAACGGCGCTGCCGAGGCACGCCCGGCTCTCGTTTTGCAGCGCAAACTTCGCTCCACAGCTTTTGCGCGCCGATGTGCGGCAGCATTCAGCGAGAATCGGCTTACGCCAGGTTTCTTTCCGCAAATTCCCAGTTCAATAGTTTGTCGATGACGGCGTCGACATACTCGGGTCGCTTGTTCTGGTAATCCAGATAATAGGCGTGCTCCCACACGTCGATTGTCAGCAGCGGCTTCTGGCCCTTGGTAAACGGCAACTCGGCGTCGCCGGACTTGACGACCTTCAACTCGCCACCGTCCAGCACCAGCCAGCCCCAGCCCGTGCCGAACTGTGAAACGGTGACCTTCGAGAATTCCTTTTTGAAATTGTCAAAGCCGCCGAACGCCGTGTCGATCATGCCCGCGAGCTTGCCGGTGGGCTTGCCACCGCCGCCCCTTTTTATACTCAACCAATAAAACGTGTGGTTCCAGGTTTGCGCGGCGTTGTTGAAAAGTTCGACCTTTTCGGCCTGGCCTGCGCTCTCGGCAATGACCTTCTCGAGCGATGCGCTCTCGTATTCGGTGCCCGCGATCAGCTTGTTGAGATCGTCAACGTACTTCTTGTGATGCTTGCCGTAGTGATATGAGATGGTATTGGCCGAGATCACCGGCTCGAGCGCGTTGTCGGGATATGGCAGCGGCGGTAGCTTGAACATGGTTTCGTGTCTCCTCGCGAATGGTGTGTTGCGCTCGCGCGGGTCAACGTGGAACACCGGCGCGACTTGAGAATAAGAATTTCAAAAGCCCTTTTTCCTCAGGAGCGAAGATACGACTGGACCGGTAGGCTGTCAAACGTGCGCGGTGTCGGGCCGGAATCGGTGAATTATCGGGCTGTCGGGCGACTGGGTTCGCCAAGTACCGGGGCATATGGTGTCCGATGTAGGCTTCGGGCGCTCTCGCGCTGCGCGCCCAGCGAGTTGAACTCCTGCTGCAGGCCCTCCTCGGTGCTCTTGCGCGCGCAGCGGACCCGTTTCGCCTGTGGTTCGGGCTCGCGACGTTTCCTACGCATTTGCGGCCTCCCACCGCCGCTTCGGCTTGGCGACGGTCGTGGCTCGTTCTGTCGTCAACTTGCCGCCACCGGCAGCCGGCCTGTTCTTGGGCTTTGTGGCATCCGCGACTCGGCCCGCCTTCGGCTTTTGCGATTTTGAAGAACCAACAGCCCGTTCCAGTGCGAGCCGGGGATCATCTTGGCGATCGCGCTCTGCGAGCGAAAGACTGGCCGTCGTACTTCTGTAAAGCTTACCGAACCGCCGGTAATTGTTACTGACCTGCGCAGCATCATAAAGGCTTAATCCCCGGTAGACGAGCGCTAAAGCCCTTAAACAACAAGGCGTTCAGGTAACTGCGAGCGGCTTGGCACCATGGTTGCGCAAGCCTATGAGAAAGCCTTAGCAAAGGGCTTACCGGACGATATCCGGCCTATTGTTCACCGGCAGTATCAGTCGTAGTAGAGAATCATGACCGCGTGCGGGATTTGCGCAACCAGTACCGGAAATCGAGTTGAGCGGTAATTGCCGAGCCATGTCTCGACGGGGCAGTGGGCCTAGGGCGGCGGCAGGCAAAGAAAGCCGCACAGACGCGCCCACGCACCCTGTAGAGCTGCGGGATCCGGCCGATTGCCGTATACGGAGCAACCCACGAGAATTCACACTCGGATAGAATTTCGCCGCGCCCCCGGTCTACTGCTTTGGAGCTATGGCTACCAATGCGATCGCTACACTCCTATGACGCTGCATTGCCGCGGATAGCGCCTGGTGGAACGCTGCTTCTGTATATCGGGCCGCCATTGTTGATGGACAGGACGCGTTTCGTGTAGCCGCCGCCGCTCGGCTCGCGCGCGAGAAAGCTGTGTGGTCCTACGCCGAATTCGACCCGGACGTTATCGGCGAGGAACTCGCCGAACCCCTTACCGCGGAGCAGACCGCATTGCTGCGGTGCCGCTACCCGCCACTGCAGTGAGGTAACCCTGATGCCCGATGTACTTCTGGCCCATTATGACCACAATGTTGCCAGTACTGAACGCCTGCACCGACGCCTGAACGCCTTCAATACAATCCGGCTGACCCCGGCGCTGCCAAGCCCAGGGTGGCGGGCCGATGTGCAGGTGCAGTCCGAAATGCTGTTGATCGAAGGGGAGTTCCTTGAAGCCTCACGCCTCGCCGTTGCGGTGCGCGCAGCTGCGGCGCCCAAGGATGCGGACGGCTTCGTCGCCTGGTTCGAGGCACTGGAGAGTGGCGGCCCAGGACAGAACGACGTGCTTTTTCCCTGGCTGGCCAAAACCGCAAGCATGGATGCAATGCGCTGGTTCCTAACGCAGGAAGTTGCCGGGGAAGCCGGGTTCGACGACCTGTCGGCGCTGACCCAAGTGAAGATGCCGGTCCGGCCCAAGCTCGAGATCGCGCGCAATTATTGGGATGAAATGGGTCGCGGCAACCCGAAGGGCATGCATGGCCCAATGCTGGAGGTGCTGACCGAGCGCCTGGGCCTAAGCCCGGATCCCGCAGCGACGGTGTGGGAAGCGCTCGCGCTCGCCAATACCATGGCCGGTCTCGCAGCCAATCGCCGCTACGCCTATCACTCGGTCGGCGCGTTAGGCATTATTGAGCAAACAGCGCCGGGCCGCGCCATCCTGGTAGCACAAGGGTTGAAGCGGCTAGGCGTCTCGCCTGGCGACCGGCACTACTTCGATTTGCACGCAGCGCTGGACACGAAGCACGCGGCAGCTTGGAACGCTGAGGCGATCCACCCGCTGGTGGCCTCCGATCCGGCGCTGGCGCAACCGATCGCGGAAGGTGCGCTGATGAGGCTGGGATGCGGCGCGGCTTGCTTTGCCCGGTATCGCCGGGAACTGAGGCTCATCGGCTAGGAGCGACCCCGTTGACCGTTTACGGAAGAGGCGGTCGAAGACTGGAAAGTCTGATCGAGCCTCTTCTTTATAGCCTGGCAAATTAGGGCCAGAATTCAAGGGAAGGCTGCTTATCATTGCTGAAGGCGCTTTGGACGGTGCGGCTGCGCCTGAAACTCTAAATTCTGGCGAATTGACGACACAGCCCGCTTTAGAGTGTCGGGCACGAGTTCCCATTTTTGGCGGGCGATCGCTTCGACAGCCGATTGTGAAGACCAAGCGGGCTTGGTGCAATTTCGCTTAATAGGCGATCCGGTACATAGGGCAAGAGAGGCAGCTGCCCCGTAACATGAGGCCCGTACGTCGAGCCGACAGTTGCTAGCCGTCGTCAGAACAGGAGATAAATCCCTTGATTAACGAAACCGATCAGCTCCCGACCGAACAAGCTGGCAGCCAATCGGAATTCCTTGGAGATTTGTTGACAGGCCTTGCAGGCTCAAAGAAGTCTGTTCCCGGCAAGTATATGTGGGATGAAACCGGGTCGGGTCTGTTTGACCGTATTTGCGACAGCAAGGACTACTACCCCACGCGCCACGAAACCGCGTTGTTGCGGCGCGAAGCCAAGACGATCGCGCAGCTAGTCGGGCCTAACGTGAGCTTGGTCGAGTATGGCAGCGGTGCCAGCCACAAGGTTCGCATCCTGCTTAATGCACTGGCAATGCCGCGCCAATACGTCGCGATCGACATATCGCGTGAGTTCCTCGAAGCCGCTTGTTCGCGTATCGCCCGGGGCTACCCCGGTTTGATCGTGACTCCGGTTTGCGCCGACTACACGAAACCGATATCGCTTCCTTCCATTCCGGAGCCGCGGTCCGTACTGGGCTTCTTCCCCGGTACGACAGTCGGCAATGTCGATGCCGCCGGGGTTATCGCGTTTCTCTCGCGTGTGCGTGATACGCTCGGACCAAGCTGGTTTTTGATCGGGGTTGATCCTAACACAGACGAGGCAACCCTGTCCTGCGCCTATGCGGATCGGAAAGGATTGATGGCGGCGCTTCACGGCAATCTTCTGGTTCGGGTCGTCCGCGAGCTCGGGGGCGATCTGGAGCCCGGCAATTTCCGGCATGAGGCGCGGGTGCTTCGCAGCCCGCTGCGAGTGGAAGCGCATCTCGTGGCGCAGCGAGCTGCGGAGTACCGGATTGGTGGTCAAGTGGTTGCTTTCGCGGAAGGCGAAAGTATCCATACGGACACATCCTACAAATACGACCCGCAGCACTTCCGGGATCTTTCGGCCCAGGCCGGGTGGAATCCCGTGCGCTGCTGGGTCGATGAACGCAACCTGTTCAGCCTGCACCTGCTGCGCGCGTGAGCCTCTGCATCATGCCGCATGAGACACCGAGCGGTAGAATAGCAGGGGTAGGTTAAAAGGGGACAGGCTCGATATATTTGTGATAACCTTCATCGCGATGAAACTTGGGGCAAGATCCCCGCCGCGCGCCGATCCCCGACGGCCCGCTCCTTATGCATCGCCTTGGCAACTTCCAGCGCGGCTCATAACAACGCCGCGGCGGCACAACGATGTGCCGAAGGCGCCAAAGACTGCAAGAACAAGTACGCCTATTAGGTAGGGATCCGCGAAACATAGTAATGTCGCCGGGACCCTCCATCGCGCCTGGGATATCAAGCGGCAATCATGGGCAAAGACGAGCCGGCTGTGCTCGAGGAATGCGAGCGCGGAGAAGATGTGGCGAAGAAAGCCTATGAGAAAGCCTTTCAAAGAGCTTACCGGACGATATCCGGTCGATCGTTCAGCGCAATATCAGAGCGTAGTGGAGTATCATGACCGCGTGCGGGATTTGAACAGGTACCGGAAAGCGAGTTGAGCGGTGTAGCCGACCGTCATGGGTCTCGACGGAGACGGCCACTGCATCCCCAAACACCAGCTTCCATTGCTTGTTGCCTATGCATCTTTGGTCTCCTTGTTACCGGTTTGCGAAAGCCACCAAGGGTAACTTGAAGCGACCCTTCATAGGATCTCAAAAAAAAGGTGTTCGGTGGGGGTGGGGAATTTGCGCGAAGCGAGAAAACCCGCGGGCGACGCCGGGAGGAGTAGCTAATTGATCATGATGCCACTGACAAATAAGTCCATCGCCGTACACTTCAAGGTAAAGATAACGCAATCGAGCCGAGGTTGGGTCGCTGCGTTCAAAAGCGAGTTTGGAATGAAAAGAGTTATCACATTTTTGCTTTGCAGTTCTTTTTGGATCGATGGCGTGAAGGCCGATGAAATCGGCAGCGTCGATACGAAGTTCAATCTTCTTTCGCCTGATCACGAAATCGTAGTCGATGCTTTCGACGACCCGAAGGTTGAGGGCGTGGCGTGCTATCTCAGTCGCGCTAAAACCGGCGGATTTAAAGGAGCGTTTGGGGTTGCCGAGGACCCATCGAATGCCTCTATCGAATGCCGCCAAGTGGGGCGAATACAGATCAAGGACGAGCTGGAGGAAGGCGAACGGGTGTTTCAGGAACGGCGCTCGCTCATCTTCAAAAAACTGCAAGTGGTGCGTTTCTTCGACGAGAAGCGCAAAGTGCTGGTGTATCTGGTGTACAGCGATAGGATCATCGAGGGATCGCCACAGAATTCTATCACTACGGTTCCCATCATGCCGTGGCCAGGAAGCGCGCCCAGCGCCACTTCACAAGCGCCTTGAAGCTCACGCCTCGCTCCTAGCTTTGAGAGCGCGGATAGTATAACCGCAGGCGATTCCCTTCGCGCATGCCCACTCTGATGCAGACCCCGAAGAGCAAGACCGCCACCGCAGATGCACTTGTCGGCCTTTGGACGGTCGCGCTCACGGCGTTCCTCATCGCGACGCTTTACTTTGCTCGCCCGATCCTCATCCCGCTCGCGCTCGCGGCGCTGTTGACTTTCTTGCTGTCGCCGCTCGTCACGCGGATCGAGCGCTGGATCGGCCGCATCGCTGCGGTGCTTGTGGTGGTCACGATGATCTTCACCGTGACCAGCGTAACGGGCTGGGTGCTTACGCGGCAGTTTGTCGATCTCGCGACGAGACTGCCGGATTACAAGGTCAACATCCAAACCAAGCTGCGATCCTTCAAAGTCCCCACCGGTGGTGCGGTCTCGCGGTTGTCGCAGACTGTCGAGGAGTTGAAGAAAGACCTGCCAGGCGCGGCGTCGCCCACCGTCGTGCCGACGCCAGGGAAGCCCGAATCGGCGAGGATACCGGCGAACGGAGCGCCAGAGGTGCCTGCGCAAGTGGTCGAGACCAGCAAGGCCAGTCCGATGGAGTTGGCGCAATCGGTCATCGCGCCGCTGCTCGGTCCACTAGGAACGGGCACGCTCGTTTTGCTGCTCGTGATCTGCATGCTTTTGCAGCGCGAAGACTTGCGCAGTCGGTTGATCCGGCTCATCGGCCAGGGGCACATCAGCGCCACGACTCGGGCGATGGACGATGCGGGCGCGCGTGTCTCGCGTTACCTGCTCATGCAGCTCGTGGTCAATGTCACCTACGGGATCGCCATCGCGGTCGGGCTCTACTTCATCGGTGTGCCAAATGCCGTGCTGTGGGGCGTCTTCGCGACGGTGATGCGTTTCATTCCCTACATCGGGCCATGGATTGCCGCGGCCTTTCCAATCATGCTCTCGCTGGCGGTCTCAACGAGCTGGACCATGCCGCTGCTCACAATTGGTCTTTTCGTCGTCCTGGAATTGCTCAGCAACAATGTCATGGAGCCGTGGCTCTATGGCTCGAAAACCGGTGTTTCGTCCATTGCGCTGATTGTCGCGGCGGTGTTCTGGACGTGGCTCTGGGGGCCGGTCGGCCTGGTGCTCGCCACGCCGCTCACCGTTTGTTTCGTCGTTATGGGCCGTCACGTGCCGCGGCTGCGATTTCTGAGCATCGTGCTGAGCGACGAAGAAGCACTCACGCCCGCGGAGGAGTGCTACCATCGCCTCCTGGCGGGCGACTTGAATGAAGTCGACGAACTCGTCGATTCCTACGTGGAGACGAACTCGCTCACCGCGCTTTATGATTCCGTGCTCATTCCCGTGGTCACTTCCGCGGGGATAGATCACCGTCGCGAGGCGCTGGACGACGAGCAGCGCGCCGCCGTGGAGCAAGGCGTGCGCGACATCCTCGAAGACCTCGGCACGCGCCCCGCACGGGAGTCGAAGATCGACGCCGACGTCGCCGTGGCCGAGCACACGCCGCCGCCCGCGCCGGCACCGGCCTGGCGGGTCTACTGCCTTCCGGCGCGTGCGGATCGCGACGAACTCGCCGGCGGGATGCTCGCGCACTTACTTCGCGAGCAAGGTTTTCATCCGGAAAATGCGCCGGCTAAACTCGTTGCGGGCGACCTGGTGAAAACCGTGGAGCAGGCTGACGTGGACGCTGTGTGCATCTCGGTGGTGGCGCCTTCGACAGTGATTCACGCCCGCTATTTCTGCACGAAACTGCGCGCACAATCGCGCGACTTGAAAATCGCGGTCGGTCTGTGGGGCGCGACCGAAAACATCGCCGGGGCCGCGCAGCGGTTGCGCGAATCGGGCGCGGATGAGGTCGTGACGACGCTCGCCGACGCGGTGGTGCAGCTCGCCAAGCTCGCGCTTCCCGCAGACCTCCAAATGACCGCCGCGCCATCCCTGACGACGAGAAGCAGCGGCTCGCCGCGCTTACCGCGCTGAATCGGCTGTGTCCTTTCGGCAGGTCTGTGGAGGCGCCGTCAGATCCTCCTTGGCCGAGATTCCAGTGCGCCTATCGAGGCGCAGAATCCGAGCCAGGACTGTGTGCGAGAGGACAGCTATCTGGCCTGCGGG
>JBOIEG010000430.1:0-1943 GCA_050740915.1 Gammaproteobacteria bacterium
AGCCCGGCGAGGTTCTGATGCGGCTTGAAGGCGTTAACTTCGCATTCGACAGCGCCAAGCTCACGCCGGAGTCGGAGGCGATAGTGGACCAGGCTGTGCAAGAGCTGCAGGAGGCAGCGAGTGTGACTGTCAGAGTCGAGGGTCACACCGATAGCATCGGTTCTGAAGCATATAACCTCGAGCTCTCCGAGCGGCGCGCTCAGGCCGTCGTTGATTATTTGATCAGCAATGGCATCGACCCCAGTCGCGTAGAGCCGGAAGGCATGGGAGAGGGTAATCCCGTTGACACGAACGATACGAAAGAAGGCCGCTATCGTAACCGTCGGGTGGATTTCGTGGTGACGTCGAATCAATAGGAGCAAGACTCGTCCGCGTCTTATGCCAAAGGGCTAAAAGACACAAAAAGCGCCGCGGCCTCGGGGAAGGGCTGCAAAAACTCGCCTCTGGGGCCGCGGCGTGCTATTAGGGATAAAACCGATGCTCTTTGCACGGTAAGCGGGTATCGGGTGGGGGGGCGGTGGAAACCCATCTCATCCGCTGCATCACGCGCTGTACCCCACTTGCGATTGACCCATGACTGGCAGGAAAGGAAATTTGGCTATAGCCGGCGGCTCTGAAATACAAGCAACAGAGACTGCACCGATGCGACTGGAAGCCCAAACCCACATTCTCTTTGAAAGTCCCGCGCCGACTCCGGTGGTGCTGATGCTAAGGGCGCGCAGCGAATACGGTCAGTGGGTGAGACGCGAAGAATACGTCCTCGAACCGCATGTCCCCGTTGTCGAATATACCGATGGTTTCGGTAACGTTTGCCAGCGGCTGATAACACCGCCGCGCTCGCTTCGCGTCCGCACGTCGGTGTGCGTGGACACCGCCGACGTTATCGATGTCGCGCCGGGCGCGCCGTTTATGCCGGCGCAAGACTTGCCCGATGGTGTGCTCCAGTTTTTGTTGCCGAGCCGGTATTGCCAGTCCGATGCAACCCAAGTCGGCGATCTCACCCAAGCGATCATCGCCGGCAAGGCGCCTGGATACGACCAGGTAGAAGCGATCAGGACCTGGATCCAGTCCAACGTCGAATACCGTTATGGCACGAGCGACGCCTCGACGTCCGCTGCCGACACCGCCGAGAGCCGCATTGGCGTATGCCGGGATTTCCCCCATTTGGGCTTGGCCCTTAGCCGCAGCTTGCTTATTCCCGCGCGCATGGTAGTGGGCTATCTCCACGAGCTCAACCCGATGGACTTACATGCCTGGTTCGAGGCGTTCGTCGGCGGCCGCTGGTACACGTTCGACGCCACGCAGAAAGAGCCGCGCGGCAACCGCATCGCCATCGCCTACGGCCGGGATGTCGCCGACGTCGCTTTGGCCACCAACTACGGCCCGCTGCAGATCGTCGAAATGAAAGTGACGGTCCGGCCGGTTAGCACGGATTAGCTGCTTATGAACGCCCGCATTGCAGCTCGCATGGCCGCACTCGAGCCGTTCCACACGATGGACGTGATGACTCGCGCCCATGAGCTGGAGCGGCAGGGGCGGTCGATCATCCACATGGAGGTCGGCGAGTCGGATTTCGCCACGCCGCAGCCCGTGCTCGATGCCGCCGCGCGCGCCTTACAAAAAGGAAATCTTCCGCACACGCTTGCGCTCGGGCTTCCCGATTTACGCGAAGCGATTGCGCGCTATTATGAAAACCGCTACCGGATCGGGATTTCACCTGAGCGAATCGTCGTCACCTCGGGCTCGTCCGGCGGGCTATCGCTTGCTTTCGGCGTTCTCATCGATCCCGGCGTATAAGATTGGACTCAAAGTCGATCAGCTCAGAGTTTGTGAAAAAACCTACTGCGCTCGGGATCTCGCGTTCCGGCGGTGCTCGGAATCCTCATGTATTTCAATATACACTGCGGTTCCTGCGCTCCGGCGGAACGCGACCTTCCTTCGCT
>JBOIEG010000431.1:0-1754 GCA_050740915.1 Gammaproteobacteria bacterium
CTAGTGGACTGTAACACCTAAAACGGTAGTAGAATGGCGTTCATGGAGGACGCCATGACGCTGACCAACGTGGAACGTAGGGAACTGCAACGTCGTGTGAGCAGGCGCACCGGTCGAGCGGACGAAGCCCGACGGTCGCGGTGTCTGTTGTTGTGTGCCGACGGCATGAGCTGGGCCCGAATTCGAGCACAGCTGGGCTGCAGCGACAGCTACATCGCGCGCTGGACTGCCCGGTTTGCGACCGAACGACTGGCCGGGCTCTACAGCCGTCATGGTGGCCAACCGACGACGGTGCTCACACCTAGGCTCGAAGCCCGGATTCTCGACCTGACACGTCGCGGTCCGCGAGATGGCTCGACCCACTGGAGCACGCGACGGTTGGCCCAGGTCCTCGGTGTCTCGCACATGATGGTCGCCCGCGTCTGGACGCGGCACGGGTTGAAGCCGCATCGCCTTGAGCGCTACATGGCGTCCGATGACCCGGAGTTCGAGCGCAAGGCCGCCGATGTGTTGGGGCTGTATCTGCATCCCCCGCAACATGCGGCGATCTTCTGTGTCGATGAGAAAACCGCCATCCAGGCGCTCAATCGCTTGGATCCCGTGTTGCCCTTGTCCCCCGGGCGCGCCGAACGACACGGCTTTGAGTACTCTCGCCACGGCACGCTCTCGCTCTACGCCGCATTCAATACTCAAACTGGTGAGGTGCTGGGGCGAACGGCCACACGGCATACCTCTGCGGAGTTCGTCGCGTTCCTCACCGACATCGTGGCCCATCAGCCGCGCCGCAAGGAAATTCACGTGATCCTCGACAATCTCTCGGCGCACAAGACTCCCCACGTCGAAGCCTTCCTGCGTGCCCATCCGTATGTGCAGTTGCACTTCACGCCAACCTACTCCTCCTGGCTGAACCAAGTGGAGCTCTGGTTCGCCAAGATCGAACGCGACGTCATCGCCCGAGGCATCTTCACGTCCCTGCACGATCTGAAACGTAAACTCATGCGCTACATCCGAACCTATAACCAATCACCCCGACCCGTGAAGTGGAAGTACGCCGACCCACGGCATCGCATTACTCCCACTTCGACCGTTACAGGCCACTAGCAACAGGAACACCATGGTATTGCGGACCGAAACAACCCATCGACGTTTCGCTTCCATCGAGAGAGTCGGATTCTTTGCGATCGCTCGGACGATCAACGCCCGTAATATTAGGAGGGAGAACAGCAGTAGAAGCGAGGTGAGCCCGTCAAGCACGACTGAGCTATCGATGTGCGACAACCAAGCAGGCATGGATCACCGCATCAGAACATTAATGTGCGTTGAGCGTATCGTGGGTTCCCGGCACGCATTCTTCACGATTCCACTGTTTCAGAATCTTCTGTTCGTTGAAGGTCAGGGTATAGCGATAACAGTACAACATGGCCTTGGGACCTTCTGCGGCAACCTTCCCCATTAATGCAACCACTTCTTTCGCCGGGTCTGTCAGGCCGGAAAGGGTCACCGAAGCCAATTCCTTGTCACTGATCGGAACGCGATAGGTCCAGACCGAATCCCCCCCGAGAACCGGTGTCTTCGCCGTATGGGGCGACCCGAACCTTTCCATCACCTCGTCTTGCGTGAGCCGATCCACGCCCTTCTTGAAATAGCCATCGCGCCACGGACCTCCGCAGGCGAACATTGACCCTGCAAGGAGGAGCAGCCCGACCGTGAACAGGTGCTGACGCACTCGTCTCATGACTTGGGCTGGTCCTTGA
>JBOIEG010000432.1:0-5456 GCA_050740915.1 Gammaproteobacteria bacterium
GTTGTCCATATATCCACAGCCAGAGCCTGTAGGACTTGCGTCAGAATCGTTGTTTTCCTCAGACGCCCTTAACTCCATGGGGTCTATCAAGTAGAAAACTACCCACAAATTTTGCTGAGGAGCCTGATTTTTATCATTGCACTCCTCCTAATCAATGCCGAATTGGGGCCGATATGACAACGGGCCACATGCGGTCTCCTCTCATCGGCGCCTTCTACGAGTTATAAAGTATTCTCCCTATCTCGGTCTTTGCGTTCCTCGCAACCTTCGTCGCAATCGCAACGATTGTCGCAAATAAATATATCCTATCAGGGAATCGCACACAATAGTTTTGCACCGAAATCTCGTAAACTAACAAGTCTTAACAGCAGATCAAGCTCAATTAATATACAAGCATTAAACTTACCAGTGGAGGCTTTTTATTCAGTGGTGCTACTTTTGTCGCTCTTAAAGACTATATTGCGGAGCTATTCGTTACTCCTGCGACATATGTATCACTGGTAAAGTGTGCGAAGCGTTTTTGTTTTGGAAAGCTGCGAGCCACCAAGCCGAGCAACAATAACAGCGAAGGGTTTAATCGCCCGCGGCTGTCAGCAGGGATAATGCGGTGCCTGGATGCAGTGCTGCGTGTATTGGTGGCCTGATAGCATCTACGGGACGTTACAGGGCGCACGCCCAAGGTCACCGCGATCTGCAGCTCGTCGTACTGCGGGACCGAGCCCTTGCTTGACAGAGATCGATGTTCTCTGCCAGGTGTGTGCTCGAGGCCGCCCTCCAGTTTGCTGAAGGTTGTCGGCCGCAAGCTCAAGGATCGAGCTGCGGGGTCCGTTTCAAGGAAGCGATTCCGGCGGTGGTGACTCCGTCAGCGGTTCCAGAGGCAGCAACTCCGTCAGCGGTTCCAGGGGCAGCAACTCCGTCACCGATTCCGGGGGCAGCGACTCCGTCACCGATTCCGGGGGCAGCAACTCCGTCTGCGATTCCGGGGGCAGCAACTCCGTCACCGATTCCGGCGGTGGCGACTCCGTCAGCGGTTCCAGGGGCAGCAACTCCGTCAGCGATTCCGGCGGTGGCGACTCCGTCAGCGATTCCGGCGGTGGCGACTCCGTCAGCGGTTCCAGGGGCAACAACTCCGTCAGCGATTCCGGCGGTGGCGACTCCGTCAGCGGTTCCAGGGGCAGCAACTCCGTCACCGATTCCGGCGGCGGCGACTCCGTCAGCGGTTCCAGGGGCAGCAACTCCGTCAGCGGTTCCAGGGGCAGCAACTCCGTCAGCGATTCCGGCGGCGGCGACTCCGTCTGCGGTTCCAAGGGCAGCAACTCCGTCAGCGGTTGAAGAGGCAACTCCGTCACCGATTCCGGGGGCGGCGACTCCGTCTGCGATTCCAGGGGCAGCAACTCCATCAGCGATTCCGAGGGTGGCGACTCCGTCCGTTCGGTGGTGACTCCATCCGCGGCAGCTTCCTTAGGGCTTACCGCTGCGGAGCCTTTACCTCCCGCGCTATCTTTCGTCGCAGCCTCGGAGCCATCTCCGAGCGCATTCTTAGGATCTACTGCTGCAGCATCCTTTCCTCCTCCTGCGGAGCTTTTCGGGCTATCTTTCGGCGCAGCCTTAGAACTATCTTCGGGAGCATTCTGAGGGCCAGCCCCTGATCCTTCGGAGTCTCCGGAGCTGCTTCCGGCCGAAACAGGAGTCGGCTCCGTCTGTTGCGCCTCTTTGATACTCGCTTCCGCGATATCCCCGGCTTGCTGTTGGATCAGGGGAGTGCTATCGCGAAAACGCGCTGCCGTTTCGAATTCGGGATCGATCGCCGCCGCTCGCTGGAAGCCTTCTTGAGCTTCTGGCAAGCGCCCGTGATCGAGGAGATCCAGAGCTTGTGAAAACTCGAGGAAAGCTTCTAGCTTGGTCGTCTGCGGCTTGTCGATCGCCGCCTTGATCGCGGGCGATAGCCTATCGGGGTCAAGGCCCGCTT
The DNA here is from genome assembly GCA_050740915.1 of Gammaproteobacteria bacterium. GTDB lineage: Bacteria > Pseudomonadota > Gammaproteobacteria > JBOHHR01 > JBOHHR01 > JBOHHR01. Next base: position 1,970 of record JBOIEG010000432.1, read on the forward strand.
GCCGCAAGATGTCGTAGACCAGCGCCTTTTGCAGGCTAAATATGCTCTCCAAAGTTCCCTGTTCACTGGTGGTCCCTAATTCTTTAGCGTCGCTAGTCAGCGTAGCCGCACTGATATTGATCTCTAGGTCGGTATCTTGACCGCTAAAAGCGGCTGACCCAGAGCCTAAAACCAGCCCCGCAACCAGGACATTCAACGCAGTTTTGCGAACTGGCGGCGATTTATTCTTGCGTCGATTCCTCATCTAACCTCCTCCGCGACTCTACCGAGTAGTCCCCGATAACGATCTTCGCCGCCCGCAAAAGGCGGGCGGCGCGTATTGTTTTTTCCTTTGAGACAAGACCGCTCTCGGATAGCTTGATCTCGTCGAGCAATCTCTGAATGCGCTCGCGTTCCAGCACTTTGATGCCTGGTATTTTAGCGACATCGCTTATCACCATGGCCGTTAGACCTTTTCCAATCGCATGGTACTTCGCATCACCTCTATTGACAAAGGGATGAACGGCGATGCTGTTGGGCTCCGGCGGCGAGCGACTCAGTTTGTTTTCATTGGCGAGCGCGTACTGGACCTCATCACGGATCCGTTGGCTGATCAGGGACGTCAGATGTCGCGCTACGCCTTTGTCTCTAGCTCCCTTTGGATCGATACCCATATATCTTCGCCATTGGTTAATGGCATTGGGTAGCTTGCCCTTATCCAGATGAATCACGCCCAAATAGTATGCAGCCGCACCATTGTAAGGAAATGCAGCCTGAAGTTGGGAGAATATCTGCTGAGCCGCCGCGAGATCCTTGTTTCGAGATAACTCGACTCCCACTTTTTCAACCCAAGCCTCAGGGCTGATCCAGCGGCTTAGCTGAGCTTCTCTTTGTTGTGATATGGCAGCAAGGTCATCGGTTTTTGAGCCGAACCGGATCCTTTGCCCGGCCTCGATATCCTTTGTAAGCCCATCGCGATGCCAGCGGCCGGCATTCTCGAATACGGCGATCTCCACCCCGTCTCCGCGAGCAAACACATAGCACTTGCCCACAGTCAGGGCCAGCACCCCATGGGTTGTTCTGACGAAAAGGGGGCGATCACGCGCCCCAATCGTGGGCATCGCGTAGACGATGACGTGGCCTTGCCGGAGGTCAACGATGTAATTGCTATTGCGGCGGCCAACGCCGAGCAGCGTGCTGGGACCGAGATGGATGACATCCCCGTCATCGAGCACGATGCGAGCGCGGCTGTCCGCATCCCGAGTGGTTTGAACCACGCTCCCAGACGGCAGCAGCATACGAGAGCGTGCGGCGAAGGGCGTTCGGTGCTTGGACAAGTAAAGCGTTACCTTGCCGCTCACAAGCTCGATGACACCGGCTCTGTCCTGTAGTGGAGCCCGATCAGACTCTTGGGTCACGCCTCCCGGCTCCGCGTAAGCGAACGCGGCGATAGCGCATGACACGAAAACAGCGCTCAGGGTCTGCGCCACCAGAATACTCGGTCTGAACATCGTCCCTTGCTCGTTAACCCTAAAAGTTGAAATTAACGCCAAAATTGATGCCGGCTAGGAGCTTGTCATAATCGAACCGCGGCACATTCGAATCATTACGAATATAAGAGAACGAAGCGGACACGAAGTAATTCCGATAAAACGTCTGGGTGAGCGAAAGCACAGCCGTATAGCGCTGCTCGTCACGGTCACCGAGGGGCTCGAAACCCAACGCGGGGGCATCGTAATCGCGATCCAGATATCGGAGATATACACTTGCTTCCGTTCCGATTTTCCAACGCCCTACATAAGAAGGGCCGATTGACCAATCGCTGTAAGAAAAACGCTTGGCCACAGCATTCCGCACAGCGTATGCGCCTAGGAACGAGACGAAATGATCCATGCCCCAAGCCTGAAAGCGATAATTGGGCCCAAAAGTCCCGGTGTGGGTCACATGGCTCTGGCCATCGTTTGCGTCGTCGACAAATTCTTCGTCTTCGTAGCGGTAGCCAAGGGTGACATTCAGATCGCGGCCGAGATAATACTCACCCCTCGGGGCCAGATAAAACGCATGGGATAAATCCTCGTTAGAAAACCGCCTGTCGATGAATCCCGCAGGTAGCCGAACGCGAGAGTTTGCCGTCCCGTATTCTAAGGCGCTGCGTGCATCGATTTGGGTATAGTTGAATTCACTATCAGCGGAACCGGGATATTCGTGGTGTAAGAAAAAGACATCCCCTCGCCACGCGAACGCGCCCTTCTTGCCGAAATCATAAAAAAGATCGGCGAAGGCGTCGAAGTCTATGAACCAACCTTGTAAACGTTCTCTTAAGGCGGCCCCGTCGCCGAGATTGATGGTGGAATCGGTGGGCGTAACGTTAATGTTATCGTCAAACTGCGGGCCGAGAGAAGCGCGCAAGGCGAACGCTACTCGCTTGTCCGCACGTTCGATGTACTGCGCCAATTGCTCGATTTGCCGGCGTAAGCTCTCAGGCGGCTGGGTTTCCAAGGCTTTTTTTAGCTCGGCGGTGGCGGCGACACGCTCGCCTTTTTGCAAATAGGCGAGCGCGAGCTCTAAGCGCACGGAGGTACGCGTCGGATCGCGTTCCAGAATGCCGCGGAATTTCTCGATGGCCAAGTCCGGCTGGCCGACCTTGGCTGCGGTGCGGGCCAACCAATAGAAAATGTCTATCGTCCCTGTCTGCTGCGCGATCTCTTGGAATAGCGGTAAAGCAAGCCGGTACGATTTATCGTAGTACAGCGCCATGGCCTGGCGGAGCTTAGCGTTCAGCTCTGCGACTTCCCGCGGGGAGAGCCTTTCAGGATCGCCGGTTTCAAGCCGCGTCGGCGAGGGCTGAGAGCCGCCTAAGTCCTCTGCGGCGACCCATCCAAAATTCATCAGCGCTAAAAAGCTGAGGATGCTGTTTACGCGAACCGATGATCCCCTCACTCCCCTTGACCCCCTCCCGTCTGTGTCATCCCAAGGCAGGTATTGCATAAGCATTGTATGATATAGGAAGGCTGCATTCTACAATCCGCCCGGCACGGATCGCGATCTCCGATGCTTTCAACATGTGGCATAAGCCGTGCCGAAAGGACTTTCACTGGTATCGAATCCAAGCAAGGGATGCTCCTGCTGCAAGAAGCAAGTCCTGTAGATGCCCATCCGGCGAGACGCCGGTAGAGGCCCTGGACGGCACGCCTGTCACAGTATCCGAGCGCACCAACTAGGATCTACGAGCGCTCGTCGATGGTGCAGAAATGCCATAGTGCGATGGTATGCTTGCCGGGTGTCAATTTCTAAGCAATTGTTTGACAATAACAACGATCCCACACTCGGCAACTGGCCGCAGAATTGCCTGGTGATGATCGGACGAAACATCCTGCCATCGCTAGGAGCCTGTCGGACTTAGGTTGAACACCAAAGCCATAACGTGCGTGTTGAACGCCAAAATCGAGGTTCGGGTGGTCATCAAGGCAATCGACTCCGTGAGTTGATGATGGACAGACTCTTCTCG
>JBOIEG010000433.1:0-1580 GCA_050740915.1 Gammaproteobacteria bacterium
CGAGAAGAGTCTGTCCATCATCAACTCACGGAGTCGATTGCCTTGATGACCACCCGAACCTCGATTTTGGCGTTCAACACGCACGTTATGGCTTTGGTGTTCAACCTAAGTCCGACAGGCTCCTAGAACTGTATGATTCTTTACTGCGGCCGGCTCGAGCGCCATTGGATTCTGAGAGCTTGTGAAAAAATCGTCGCGAGCGCAGGGAGGTCGTGTTCCGCCGGAGCGGAGGAACCGGAGTGTATGTTGAAATACATGAGGATTCCGAGCACCGCCGGAACACGAGATCCCGAGCGCAGCAGATTTTTCACAAACTCTGAGGCCGGTCGCAGGTTTGGGGGGTACTGATGATAGTAACGACAACGCCAGATATAACAGGAAGGCCGGTCACGGCTTACCTGGGTGTGGTCGCGGGTGAAGCGATCCTTGGGGCGAATCTCTTCCGGGATCTTTTCGCGGGGATCCGGGACATTGTCGGGGGGCGTTCGGCCGCCTACGAAAAAGAGTTGCGAAAGGCGCGCGAGATCGCCCTGGAGGATTTGATCGATTCCGCCAAATCCCTGGGTGCCGACGCCGTGGTCGCTGTCGATATCGATTACGAAGTGCTCGGTGAGCGCAACAGCATGTTGATGGTCAGCGTGAGTGGCACGGCGGTGAAGTTGAGCTGAAGACTGTAATCTTAGGAACCTGTCAGACTTAGGAAAGGCCGAAATCGGTCCGTTTTCCGATCGTTTTCGTCGATTTTCCCCTCTATTGTGCCACCGAGATGGGTAGATAACGTATTAAACCATCCGGAATAAGTGAGCGCGTGTCGGAGTAGGTCTGACTCGCTACAGGCAGCCAAGTGTGCCCGGCTCACTCGAAGCATTTCCAAATCATAGTTTCAAGACATGAATGGTTGATACCGCACCAGATCGCTTAGGAGCCTGTCGGACTTAAGGCGGAACTTTTGATGTGCAAACCGACTGTCGTAGGTCGACGGGAGCAAATGCCTCCTGATCAGGCAGGAATTTAAGCGTTCGGCCAAACCCTGGCCAATCGGACAGAGGATGCGTCTTCGGATTTAACGCTTCCAGAATAACCCGGCCACCATCGGTGGTAACCTTAAACTCCGTACCTGCCAGGATGTGAAGGCTATCCCTGATCGTTTTCGGGATCACGACCTGCCCCTTGCTCGTTAGACGTGTGGTTTCCATGGCGCGCAGTGATGTAAGATTCGGTAAGAATAGTTTCTTGCTGCACGATTGCAAGGGCCTGCACGCCATATTTAACAAGGGCTGTCTCATCGAAGAGCAGGGGATGACCTACCTGCCCGGCACCGATTGGGATCCCGCGTTCGTACCCCTGCATTGGGTGGCCCACGCTAGATACTGAACCTCGGCGCGCCGAAACGAACACGTACCGAATCACGGTGCGCGCCTACAGATTGAAAAAAGAGAAGCAGGGATCAAAAATTAATCGCTTCGTCCCCTTTTTTTATCGGCCTCCTCAGCAAAATTTGTGGGTAGTTTTCTACTTGATAGACCCCATGGAGTTAAGGGCGTCTGAGGAAAACAACGATTCTGACGCAAGTCCTACAG
>JBOIEG010000434.1:0-2309 GCA_050740915.1 Gammaproteobacteria bacterium
CGAGAAGAGTCTGTCCATCATCAACTCACGGAGTCGATTGCCTTGATGACCACCCGAACCTCGATTTTGGCGCTCAACACGTACGTTATGGCTTTGGTGTTCAACCTAAGTCCGACAGGCTCCTAGGCTAAAATTATTTTGTTACTGGCATTTGACAAGTAACGCAAAGCCAGAGTAGCGCTGTGGCTTTCAAATTGCAAGCGTGTTAAAGGGGCCAGGGTCGCTATATTTTTGATATACTCGACGCATGCCCCGCTGCCCGCGTGTTCACCTCGATGGAATACCCCTGCACATCGTGCAGCGCGGCCACAACCGCGTGCCATGCTTCTTTGGCTAAGAGGACTACGATACGTACCTGCATTGGCTCGGTGAGGCCTTGAAGGAGACAAGTTGTTCACTGCACGCCTATGCGCTCATGACCCACCCTGTACACCTGCTCTTCACCCCCAAGAACGCCGCGACGATACCCAAGCTTGCTTCCATGCGCCGCCAGCCGCCTCACATCGTGGTTACCACACCGGAGTCTCTGTATCTCCTGCTGACCAGTGAGTCCGGACGAGAGATGTTAAAGACCACGCGCACGGTGATCGTGGACGAGGTGCACGCACTGGTTGCAAGCAAACGCGGCTCGCATCTCGCCTTAAGTCTCGAGCGGCTGCAGGTATTGGCCGACAAACCGCTGCTGCGCATCGGTTTGTCGGCTACCCAGCGTCCCCTAGCGGAAGTTGCCTCCTTTTTGACCGGCAGTGAGTCTATCGACTGCGCCATCGTAGACACCGGCCACCAGCGCCCTTGGGATCTGGCCATCGAGCTTCCCGCCTCACCCTTAGAGGCGGTGATGTCCAACGAAGTTTGGAGCGAAGTATACGAACGGCTCGCCGCTGAGCGAGCGTCTGGGAGCAAGCTGCATCAGCGCGCATCACGGCAGTCTCTCCCGTGAACAGCGTCTCGGTGCCGAGCAGCGCCTGAAGGCCGGCCAGCTCAAGGCCCTGGTGGCCACCGTTCTCTGGAGCTGGGCATAGACATCGGCGATATCGATCTGGTATGCCAGCTCGGCACCACGCCTTCCACCGCCACGCTTTTGCAGCGCTCTGGAAGAGCGGGGCACTCCGTAGCAGGAATTGCCAAAGCGCGGCTTTTCCCTCTCACCCGCGATGAGCTGATGCAGGGTGCCGCATTGCTCTACGCCGTGCACTCTGGACAGCTAGACCAAGATGTCTTCGACCTTTTTGGTCCAAACAAATGGTTTTGGATTTTTGTTGTTGACCAGAATAAATTCATCGATCGCCGCGATCAGCTCTGGCACGCTTTTGAAAACGCCTCGCCGGATCCGCTTGCGCGTGATCTCTGCGAACCATCGCTCTACGAGGTTCAGCCACGAAGAGCTCGTCGGCGTAACGTGCAGATGAAATCGTGAATGCTTCTGAAGCCACTCCTTCACATTGGGGTGATTGTGTGTCCCGTAGTTGTCCAGGATCAGGTGCAGGGGCAATCCTGGTGGCGTTTCTCGGTCGATCTTGCGCAGAAACTTCAGGAGTTCCTCGTTTCGATGTCGCGGGTAGCAGGTGCCGATCACGGTGCCGTCGAGCACGTTGAGCGCCGCGAACAGACAGGGGGTTCCGTTGCGCTTGTAGTCGTGTGTCATCGTTCCGCATCGACCCTTCTTCATCGGCAATCCCGATTGCGTCCGATCCAACGCTTGTACCTGCGATTTCTCATACACGCAGAGCACCAGCGCTTTGTCCGGTGGGTTGAGGTAGACGCCGACCACGTCCGTCAACTTCTCAACAAACCGCTTGTCCTTCGACAATTTGAAGCCCTCAATCCGATGCGGCTTCAAGCCGTGCGCGTCCCAGATCCGCGCCACGCTGGCATGGCTGACTCCTTGCGCTTTCGCCATCGTCCGCGTGCTCCAGTGGGTCGCATCTTCCGGCGTCGTGTGCAGGGTGGCTTCTACGATCGCATTGACTTTCTCGGCAGACAACCGTTGGACGCTCAGGCCATGTGGGGCGTCCTCAGACAGACTCGAAGGGCCTGCTTTCTCGAAACGTTTCCTCCAAAGCAGAACGGTCGGACGCGAGGTGCCCAATTGATCGGCAATGGCGTTATTGGATTTCCCCTCCCCGGCAAGCAAACAGATCCGCGACCGCAGTACGATCCTCTGGGGGGTCGTCCTGGCCCGAATCCACGCCTCCAACGTCCTTTTCTGTTCTGCAGTCATCGGCAAAACGCTGGCTGGTTTCCACATAAAACGGACTGTACCATAACCAGTCCTTATTGTAAGGCTATTATTGTTACAGTACACTAGG
>JBOIEG010000435.1:0-5786 GCA_050740915.1 Gammaproteobacteria bacterium
TCCCCATGTCTCCAGCGGCGTGCGTTCAGCCGGCTGCAACTTGATCGCCACGCGGGTGTTCGGCATGAGCGAGACCCTAGCAATCACTGGAAAGTCTGTAAAGTTATTTAAGGGACACTACACTAGCTAACCGTGTCGCAGGTGCCGATACACGCTTTGATCAAAGCCGCAACACGGACGGCGGCTCCCTTATTGCGATCGATCACTTGCTGCCCTCGCCGGCCCCATTCCTGGCGTAGCGATGGATCGGACAACAGTTTCACCACCTTGTCCGCAAGCCCTATGCTGTCGTGGACTATTTGAATGGCGCCCGCCTCGCTAAGCAGGCCACTGATCTCGAGGAAGTTTGATACATAGGGCCCCGTGAGCACGGGGATCCCCACCGCGGCCGGCTCCAGCATATTGTGCCCGCCTACGTTCTCTAGACTGCCGCCGACGAAAGCCAGATCGGTGGCGGCGTAGAATTCAAGCAACTCTCCCAAAGAATCGAGCAGGAAGACTTGGTCTTGTGGCACTGCCGTTTTTCCGGCACTTCTTTGGAGGTAACGAAAGCCTCGCTCTTTGATCAACTCTCCCACTTCGGCAAAACGCGGCGGGTGGCGCGGCGCGAGCAGCAACAAGCAATCCTCTCTGTAGCCGAGCACAAGCCGATGCGCCTCTAACACGGTGGCCTCCTCGCCGGCATGGGTGCTCGCCGCGATCCATACCGGTCTGTCCAAACCGAGCAAGGCGCGGGTCGCTTGCGCGCGAGCCTTCAGATCGGCCGGCAGCTCCAAATCAAACTTGATATTGCCGCTGACATTCACCCGACTCGCTTCCACGCCTAAGGCCACCAGTCGCTCGGCATCTTCTCTCGTTTGTGCCGCCACGGCCGTGACGTTCTGCAGCATCGCCTGAGTGAGCCAAGATAACCGCCGATACCGATGAAAAGACTTTTCAGAGATGCGGGCATTGGCCAAAACGACGGGTACGCCACGGCGGGTGCAGCCTCGCAACAAGTTAGGCCAAAGCTCTGCTTCCATCAGCACTAAAAGCCGTGGTCGTACACGCTTGAGGAAACCGCTCACCGCCCAGGGGAGATCGTAAGGCACATAGCGGTGGCTAGCGACACCGTCAAGCTGACGCCGCACGCGTTCAGCGCCAGTTGGGGTCGTGGTCGAGATCAACACCGGAAATTCGGGGTGTGCCTCCCGCAGGCGCGCAACCAGTGGCACGGCGGAGTTCGCCTCGCCCACCGATACGGCGTGAAACCAGATGGCGCCCTGCATGGAGCCATCCACGGTGGGGAAACCAAAACGCTCGGACCAGCGGCGCCAATAGGCGGGTTGCCGCATCCCTTGCCATGCGAGGCGTGCCAAAACGAGGGGAAGCAGCAGATGCGCCAAAAGCGTATAAAACGTTCTCGCTAGCTCATGCTTCATGCGATGCGCTGCGTGCTCAACCACTGCATGTAGCTGGCCACCCCTTGTTCGACGGTGCGAAATTCCCCTCCGTAACCGGCCTCGCGCAAGGCACCCATGTCCGCTTGGGTATAACTTTGATAACAACCCAAGAGCTGCCTTGGAAATGGAATGTACTCGATAAATCCACTGCCATGATGCGCGATCACGGCATTGGCAAGGTCATTGAAGCTCTGGCTGCGCCCCGCACCCACGTTGAATATCCCCGATTTATCGGAGTTGGAAAGAAACCACAAATGTACCGCTACCACATCATCTACCAGCACGAAATCACGTCGTTGCTCGCCGTTGGTGTAGCCATCGCTGCCCTCGAACAGACACACGCGACCGCGCTCCAACAACTGGCAGTAACAATGGTAAGCGACACTGGCCATGGGGCCTTTATGCTGCTCCCTGGGTCCATAGACATTGAAATAGCGCAATCCCACCACTTGGCTCTGGAAGCTCGAAAACCGGCGCAGAACATACTGGTCGAATAACAACTTGGAATAGCCATAGACGTTTAGGGGTTCCATTCGGGCGGCACCCTCGCGAAAATCTGCTCCCCTTCCATAAACGGCGGCGCTAGAGGCGTAAATGAACGGGATCCCATGCCCGGCGCACAAATCCAACAGGCGCCGCGAATAGACATAGTTGTTTTGCATCATGTAACGGCCGTCCCACTCCGTGGTCGTGGTGCAAGCCCCTAAGTGAAACACCGCGCGCAGCGGTTTTAGTGCAGGCAAGCGCTCGATCAGTTCGTCCTTATCCCAGTAGTCGCTGATGTGGGTACCGATCAGATTACGGAATTTTGCTCCATCAGTGAGGTCATCGACGACCAGAATATCCTCATCCAGCTGCCTGTTAAGCGCATGAACGAGATTGCTGCCGATAAATCCGGCGCCACCGGTAACTACGATCATAGCGCTCGCGATAGGGTCACGCGCTGTAGAGCATCGATAAGCTCGGTCGTCGAGAACCCTTCAAGGTAGTCGATCACGACGACCTCACCCCCATGCGCTTTGACCAGAGACGCACCGGCGATCCGGTCCGGGGAATAGTCGCCCCCTTTTACGAGGACATCAGGCAGCAAACGGGCGATCAAGCGCTCTGGGGTATCCTCGGGGAAAGGTAGCACCCAATCCACAGCCGTGAGCGCATCCAGCACTACCATGCGGCGGGGGAGGGGGTTCACCGGGCGACCCGATCCCTTTAAGCGCTTTACCGAAGCGTCATCGTTGACGGCGACGATCAAGCGATCACCGAGCTTGCGTGCCGCCTGGAGATAATACACATGGCCGGCATGCAGGATGTCAAAGCACCCGTTGGTCATCACGATACGTTCCCCACGCCCGCGTGCTTGGGCCACCAATGTCATTAACCGGTCCTCGTCCACGATCCCGGAAGCGGCGCGCGGGTGCATGTGCAGCGCCGCGATGACCTCCGCCATAGTCACGCTTGCGGTCCCGAGCTTTGCCACCACCAGCCCCGCCGCGGTATTGGCCAGAGCCGTGGCCTCGGGGAGGCTAAGCCCGGTTGCCAAGCCCGTGGCTAAGGTTGCTATCACGGTATCCCCAGCGCCTGTCACATCGTATACCTCCGCCGCGTGCGCCCGCAGATCACGGCGTTCACCTTGTTGCGGTATCAAGGTCATGCCCCGTTTGCCGCGGGTTATCAGCAAGGCCTCAAGCGCTAACTGTTCACACAGAACGCGGGCTTTCTGTTCAACTGTCTGCTCATCCTCGCAGGGCCCCACGATAGTTATAAACTCGCTCCAATTCGGTGTGATCACCGTTGCCCCCCGATAGCGGGTAAAGTCGCTGCCCTTGGGATCCACCAGCACGGGCTTTCCCGCCTCCCGCGCTAATCGGATCAGCTCAGTGGCACAGCCAAGGCTGCCCTTGGCGTAGTCGGATAGCAATACCACGTTGGTACCCTTTAACTGCTGGCGATAGGCGCCGATCACGGATCCCCAGGGAACCGCTAGGGCGTCGTCCTCAAAATCCAAGCGGATCAATTGTTGGTGCTGGCTCAACACGCGCAGTTTGGTTACGGTCGGGAACCCGGTAACCTCGACAAAGCGGCACTCTACTCCTCTTTGCTGCAGAAGACCGCGTAGGGTCTCGGCGGCGGTATCGGGGCCAGTAACCCCGATCAGTACCGCCTGTCCCCCGAGGCTGCGCACGTTTAAAGCGACATTACCCGCCCCTCCCGGGCGCTCCTCGGTGCGTTGCACCTGAACAATAGGGACGGGTGCTTCGGGCGATATACGCCGTGTCGCTCCGTACCAGTAGCGGTCCAAGATGACATCTCCGACCACCAAAACACGGGCGCCCTCCAGTGCCAGCAAAGCAGGACTATTCATTCGGTTTTCCCAGAGCCTATAATAGGTAAGGTATGGAAACCCCAGTAAAGAGGGTGCGACAAACGGGATCGCTACGCTGGCGCTTGGAATCGTTGCAGCGGCCCTGAACGCGGGGGTGAGCCTTCTCCTCATCCTCACCCTAGGGTTGGCGGAGCCGACGAGGTTGCCCCTAACACCGTTTACCGTTACCTATTCGCTGTCCACCCAAGGGCTGCGTTTCGCCACCGTGACTCGCCACCTCACCAGGCAGGCCAACGGCGATTATCTCTTTCAGTCGCAGAGCAGGGCTACGGGCTTGGCTAAACTGGTTGTGCCAGGCCAGATCACCGAGCAAAGCCGCTGGAACCTCGCACGAAACCAAGTCTATTCCCAGAGTTACTCCTACTCTCGCACCGGTAACAAACCAAAGTCGATTACAGTGCGTTTCGATTGGAGCGACGGCGTTATCCTGGGTAGCAACGGTAAGGACGCCTGGCGCTTGAATGCCCGTCCCGGCCTATTGGACAAACTGAGCTATCAACTTGCGATCATGTGGGACCTTCAAGCCGGCAAACGGCTGTTGGAATACGAGCTTGTGGATGAACATGAGATCAAAACTTACCGTTTTGCCGCCATTAGCGAGGAGGTCCTTGAAACCCCAATCGGAACGCTGAAAACCCTCAAACTGGAGCGCGTAAATGAAAAGCCAAACCGGTCCACCACCCTCTGGTGCGCCTCCGCATTACGCTATCTCCCCGTGCGCTTGGACAAGCGCAAAAACGGCGCTACGGATACGGCGATCATCGAAAGCTTCAGTGGCCTGCCCTAAAACCTCTTAGCCTTCCCTCTACGATCCACTGTTCAGATGCTCGATCAATTGCCGCGGCGGAACATAACCGCCTACTTGCTCCCCATTTTCCAGGAAGGTCGCCGGCGTGCCCTTGACGCCTAAGCGCTGGCCGAGCTTGAATTGCTCCGCCACCGGAGCATCGCATTTAGCCGCTTCGACAGACTTGCCTAACTTGGCATCGGTCAGGGCCTGTTTGCGATCCTTGGCACACCAGACCGATACGGTTTTATCGTACGATGAGGAACCTAAGCCAGCGCGCGGGAAGGCGAGATAGCGCACGGCGACTCCGGCTTGTAATAGCTGATCGATCTCCGCATGCATCCGTCGACAGTAACTGCAATCCACATCGGTGAAGACATAAAGAGCGTGCTTTGGGCTCTGGGGTGCGAACTCGATGGTTTTATTCACATCGACAGCTCGCAGCGCCAGTCGCCGCATTTCGGAGCGGCGCTCTTCGCTTAGATTGCGACGCTGTTCCAGGTCCATCAGGTCGCCCTGTAGGGCATAACGCCCGTCGCCGGTCAAATACAAGAGATCGCCGTTGACGATAACCTCGTACATCCCCGGAACAGCGGAAGCCGAAATGGCCTGGATTTCGGCGCCCGGTAGGATCGACTTCACCTTTGCCGCGAGCCGCTGCTCCAGCTCCGCATCGGCGCCAACGGGAGCGGCCGCCGCTGCAAGCCATACAAACAAATAAGCCTCTTGTTTATTCATCAACCGTTTTCTCCGTCCACTCGATGCAGTTGCCCACACGTTAACAGAGTGCGTACCGCAAGGAGTGCATGTTCGCCTCAAATGTAAAAGACCCGGTAACGTCCAAAACGAGGATTCAGATCCTAGAGGTATCCTAACAAATCCGCACCAAATCGCTACTAGTTCCGGTGAACTCGAATATTTTGCCTAACTTGTCTATATATCTTAAGACGCTGTAGTGTCCGCAAACAACCCATATTTTGTTAATGGCATTCGATTTCTCAACCACAAGAGACGACAACACTGAGTGGCACGGCAGCAATGACCGGTGCTAGGAGCCTGTCGGACTTAGGTTGAACACCAAAGCCATAACGTACGTGTTGAGCGCCAAAATCGAGGTTCGGGTGGTCATCAAGGCAATCGACTCCGTGAGTTGATGATGGACAGACTCTTCTCG
>JBOIEG010000436.1:0-3923 GCA_050740915.1 Gammaproteobacteria bacterium
AGCGTGCCGGATTTAAAAGAGGCGATCGAGGAATTTAGGCAAGCCTGGAACCAAAATCCCAAGCCCTTCATCTGGACGGCCACCGTCGAGGACATCATCAAGAAGATCGAGCGGGCGCGGGTCAAGATGGAGCAGATCAAGCCCCGATCCACCCTGCCCCGAGGGAAAAGAAGGCGGCTTAACTGTAAAGTTATTTAAGGGACACTACACTACTAATAGAAGGAGGTTATCCGCTTTATCGTAGATTGTCAAAAGGCGCCGGCACGGTTTAGTATCATCAACTACTTACTCCCCCGAAAGAGCGATTGCTCAGCGACCAGCAGACGCCCCCGTTCAATAGCCGGCGGCCCCCCCTTCCTCTCTGGCATCGAAAGCGCCTTCTAATAGACCCTGAGGGGTGATGCGGATGGCGTAGACACGCCCCACGCGTCTCTCCGAGAGCGCATGACCTCGCTCTCGCAGCGCTTGCCGGGTATCCGGCGAGAGCATTTTGTCATGGAACAGGGTGTCAGGACTGTGCTGATGGTGGATGCGCGGCGCCTGAATCAGCTCATCAAGATCATAATCGGGTACGGTGAGCGCGCGGTAGCTGACCTGAAAGACGGCGTTGATGATGGACGGCCCGCCCGGGGCGCCCAAAATTAATAACGGTTTGCCATCCTTTTCAATGATGGTCGGGGTCATGCTGCTCAAGGGCGTTTTTCTGGGACGGGCCTCATTAAGCAGGCTCTGGGTCAGGTTAAATTGATTCGGCTGGCCTGGCTGGGTGGTGAAGTCATCCATTTCGTTATTGAGCGCGATCCCGAACCTTTCGGTGACTACACCAGAGCCCCAAGAACTATTGAGGGTGGTGGTCGCAGCCACGGCATTTCCTTCTGCGTCAACCACGCTGTAATGCGTGGTATGTTCACCTTCATGCGCGGGACCTGGCATGGCATCGGTGATAGCGAATGCTTCGCGCTCAAAAGCCGTTTTCTTGCGAGTATCGATAGTGCCAACCCATTTACGAATGCGCTCGGGCGCAAAAATCGCATCAGGTCGGGTCCGCATATCATTCGGATCGGCCAGATACTGGCGGTCGAAAAAGGCCCGGTTCATGATCTCCGCCATCACATGCAGCTCGTGGCCGCTGAAGGGAGAAAGCTCGCTAAGCCTAATCGACTCGGCCATCTTTAGCTCACTGATGAGCAGCGTCCCGCCGCTCGAGGGCGGAGGCATGGAGTAGACATCGGCGCCAAAGACCCTCGCGTGCAGCGGCGCAGTCCAGCGGGCCCGGTAAGAACGGAGATCATCGGGTTCAAGAATACCGCCTTCCTTCTTTGTCGTATCGATGATGTCTCGCGCGATCGCGCCTTCATAAATCGCATCGGCCCCGTACTCTTGGATGAGCATCAAGGCCCTGGCTAACTGGGGTTGCTTGAAGCGATCGCCGACCCGATACAGCTTTCCGTTATCAGAAAAGTACTTTTTCCCGGCCGCTGAGAAAGGCTCGATGTTCTCTTCGATCATGCGCGCGAATCCTTCGCTGACCATAAACCCCCGCACCGCGAGTGCAACGGCCGGTTCGATGTTGACTTGCCAGGAGCGTCTGCCAAAGCGCCGGTGGAGGTCGAAAAGACCCCGAACCGTGCCGGGCGTGGCTACCGCCAGCGCACCGACCGTGGAGGCATGGGTCCTGGGAGCCTTTAGATACATGTCTCTCGTTACACGTGACGGAGCCCACTCCCGATGGTCCAGCGCTAAGGCCTCATCATTAAACCGCACCAGCATAAATCCTCCGCCACCCAAGCTAGCGTAATAGGGACGCGTGACCGCCAGCACAAACCCCGTGCTCACAGCCGCATCCGCCGCATTCCCACCGGCTTGTAAGGTTTGAACCCCGGCCTGTGAGGCCAGATCGGAATCACTGACCACGAGCCCGTGCTGACCAAACGTCGGTCGGCTCGAGGCCGAGTGGGCGACGAAGCAAAAACACAAGACAAAGACAACGCGGCTAGTCATGAGCATAGAAATTCCTGTTCTTGTGGATCCCGTAGTTTGATCCGCAAAACGACCCGACAGCGCCGGATCGCGGCTACGGCTTCATTCAGTTTATACTGAGAGTTTGTGAAAAAACCGTCGCGAGCGAAGGGAGGTCGCGTTCCGCCGGAGCGCAGGAACCGCAGTGTATATTGAAATACATGAGGATTTCGAGCACCGCCGGAACGCGAGATCCCGAGCGCAGTAGATTTTTTCACAAGCTCTGAGCATACCTGCCATGATCGTCGAGCAGATTTTCACCGGGAACGCATTTCGCAACTTCAACTATCTGATCGCTTGCGAGGATACGGGAGAGGCGTTGGCTGTTGATCCCTTGGATCACAAAAAATGTCTCAACCGAGCGAGAGAGAAGGGGTGGAGCATCACCCAAGTCCTCAACACCCATGAGCACGGCGACCATACCGGCGGCAACCACGCGATGATCGCCGCGACCGGCGCGCGCTTGCTCGCGCATTGCAATGCAAAGTCCAAGATCCCCGGCTTGGACCGTGGCTTGGCGGCGGGGGATATTATCCGCGTGGGTAAGACGGTGGATCTGGAGTGTTTAGATACCCCAGGCCACACCATGAGCCATATTTGCCTGTTAGCGCACGCTGCTGGCCCGGCGCTCTTTTGCGGCGATACGCTGTTCAATGCCGGCGCAGGGAACTGCCACAACGGTGGGCATCCCGAGGCTTTGTATTCGACCTTTGTGGATCAACTGCTAAGGCTTCCGGAACATACGCTTGTTTATCCGGGACACGATTACATCGAAAAAAATTTGTATTTTACCCTGGATCGCGAACCCGACAACGCCGCCGCCGCCACGCTGCTCGCTCGAGTGCGGGATCAGAACCCTTATGCTCCTTTTGTTTCCGCCTTGGCCACCGAGAAGGCCGTCAATGCGTTTTTTCGCTTACACAGCGCCACGGTGATCGCGAAATTGAAAGAGCGGTTCCCGGAGCTTCCTGAGGCCCCGGACGCAAAGACCGTGTTCCTAAAACTGCGGGAACTACGGAATCGCTGGTGACACGAACCTCGAGTATTCTGTTTGAAGCGGCGGCGGTTGGGAGGCAAAGATTGGCGATCTATTACAAGAAGACGGTCTACGAAGCACCTGCCAGCGAAGACGGAATGCGTCTTATCGTCATGCGCCGTTATCCGCGCGGCGTGTCCAAATCCAGAGTTCACGCCTGGGTCCCGGCACTTGCCCCGAGTCTGCCGCTCGTGCACTGGTACCATGAACAGTTAAAAGCGATAGAGGCAGCGTGGAAACGCAGTGACTGCACCCGCCACCAGCAAGAAATCGCGCGCTTTTGGAAAATATACAGTGGGCGTTACTGTCGTGAAATGAAAGAGCAACGCCATTTGATCGCATTCCTAGCTTCGCTACAGCGAAACTTCGACCTCTCATTCACCTTGCTTTGCGCTTGCCCAGACTATCGCATTTGCCATCGCAGCCTGCTGGCTGAGCTCATTGCAGCGGTTTCAGCGCACCGTTCGGCGTAGGTCAAGAATCGACCACTATGTGCGTTCCGGCGGCTACGACACCTTCTGACGGTAGTGCATCCGGCGAGTGGTCGAGGCGAGAGCTTCGGCTCTGGGATGAAACCGCAGCGGGTGAAGGGAGAAAAGGTGCTCCGGTTGACAAGGTGGTTAACTTAATCTGCCGAACCGCCGTATACATGTCGTATGTACGGTGGTGTGAGAGGGGGGAGCCGTGAGCCTTCTTCCTATCTCGATTGGGCAGCTGCGAGCTTGTGAAAAAATCTACTGCGCTTGGGATGTCTCGTTCCGGCGGTGCTCGGAATCCTCATGTATTTCAACATACACTCCGGTTCCTCCGCTCCGGCGGAACGCGACCTCCCTTCGCTCGTGACGGTTTTTTCACAAGCTCTGAGGCG
>JBOIEG010000437.1:0-3888 GCA_050740915.1 Gammaproteobacteria bacterium
AAGTCCGACAGGCTCCTAGACCTGTCCAAGGTCGAGTCCGGGCGGCTCGAGGTTGAGCGGATCCGCTGCCCGGCGCACGCCATCATCCAGGAAGTCGTGCGTGCGCTCGCCGTGAAGGCAACAGAGAAAGGGATCTCTCTTTCCTTCCAGTGCGAGGGACAGCTACCCGAGACAATAGAAACCGATCCGTCCCGCTTACGTCAGATCCTCACCAACCTGACAGGTAACGCCATCAAGTTCACGGAGACGGGTGGGGTAGGGCTGGTGGCGCGCCTCAACCCCGTCGCAGAACCGCAACTGGTCATCGAAGTGCGCGACTCCGGCATAGGCATCCCTCCAGAAAGGCTGGATGCGATCTTCGATCCGTTTGTTCAAGCCGAAAGCTCGACCACCCGCCGCTTCGGAGGCACCGGCCTTGGGCTCACCATCAGCCGGCGTTTCGCACGCGCGCTGGGCGGTGACATCACCGTGCGCAGCGAACCGGGTAGAGGCAGTGCCTTCACCGTCACCGTCGCGACCGGGCCGCTGGATGAGATCCGGTTGCTTCAGCCGGAGCAGATCGCGACCACCTGCGAGGAAGCAGCCACGCCGGGCGGACAGACATGGGCCTTCTCTCACGCCAGGGTCCTGGTGGTGGACGACGGCGAGGAGAACCGCGAGCTGGTGCGGATCGTGCTGGAGCAAGCCGGGCTGGAGGTCGATACGGCGGAGAACGGTAGCGTCACCGTTTCCAAGGCAGGCGAGACCGCGTTTGATGCTATCTTGATGGATATGCAGATGCCCGTAATGGATGGTTACACCGCCACCAGACTTCTGTGCCAGCGCGGCCTGAAGATCCCCATCATCGGCTTGACGGCGCATGCCATGAAGGGCGCCGAGCGGGAGGTGAGGGAGGCCGGATGTTCCACGATGGTGACCAAGCCAATCGTCATCGATGTGCTGATGCAAACGATCGCCGAGCTGCTCGGCAGGAGCCCGGAGGCGTCGGGGGAAATCGCTGTTTCCCCGACTTCATCGGCGCTGGCTGAAAGCACCCTAGGAGAAACGGCCGCGACACCGATCGTATCCCGCTTCGCCGAGCATCCGCGCCTGCGCGCGGTGGCGAGACGGTTCGTGACCCGCTTGGAGCAGCAACTGGTGGCCTTCGAACGCGCCTGGGAGGCTCGCGACTTCGAACAGCTCGCGGCGCTGGCGCACTGGCTGAAAGGTACTGGCGGTACCGTTGGTTTCGATGCATTCACAGAGCCAGCGCAGGAGCTGGAGCTACTGGCGAAGGCCCGCAGCGAGGCGCAAACCGCCGCGGTGATTGCCAGACTCCGCGCGCTTGCATCGCGGTTGGTCGTCCCCGAGGAGGAGTCTGTAACTTTCGTTCAATCGGAGAACAGAAAAGATGTTGAACATAGGAAATTGCGACATGGCACCTAAGGTAGATCAAGCTCTCGGTCGAGAAGCGCCATTGAGCGACGGCATCGCTACCACCGCCGCGCCAGTATCGCCAGGACAGATCATCCGCCCTGAGGGGCGCCCGGTCGCGACGCCGACGGATGGGACCATCATGCTGATCGATGATGAGGCGCTCACGCTGGAGGTCATTCAAACCTTTCTCGAGGAGGCGGGATACACCCGCTTTGTAACCACCGATGAGCCCAAGCGGGCTATTGAGCTGCTCGTCAGTCGCCGTCCGGACGTCGTGCTGCTCGATCTCATGATGCCGGAGGTATCCGGATTCGATATTCTCTCCCTCATGCGCGCGGATCCGGAGATGAAATATACGCCAGTGATCGCGCTTACCTCGGCCAATGATGCGGCAACCAAGCTTAAGGCGCTGGAGCTGGGCGCGACCGACTTCCTAGCCAAACCGGTAGACCCCAGCGAACTGGCACTGCGGCTGCGCAATGCCCTGGTCGTTAAAGCCTATCAGGACCGCCTCGCCAACTATGATGACTTGACCGGGTTGCCGAACCGGCGCATGTTCCTTGCCCGGCTGGATTGGGCGATACGGCGCGCAAAACGCCACCCGAGCGTCTGCGCACTGCTGCACCTCGATCTCGATCGATTCAAGCAGATCAACGATTCGCTCGGCCCTCGTGTTGGCGACTCCCTCCTGCGCGATTTGGCCCAGCGCCTGGCTGCCTCAGTGCGCGACAGCGACGCAGTTGGACGCTTTCCTAACGAGGCACCCCGAAGCAGTCTGTCGCGGACAGGAGGCGATAAGTTCGCTGTGCTGGTGTGCAAGATCGACCGGGCCGAGAATGCGTCACTGCTGGCGCGAAGAATAAGCCTGGCGCTGGCCAAGCCGTTTCTCGTCGAGGAGCGCGATCTTTTCGTGACCGCCAGCATCGGCATTGCTGTGTATCCCGACGATGGCGTCGAGCCGGACTCCCTGCTCAAACATGCCGAGGTCGCGATGCATTACGCCAAACGCCACGGCGGAAACAGCTACGAATTTTATTCCAAGAACATCAACGCCAGGGCCTCTGCGCGACTGACCTTGGAGAATCAACTGCGCAGGGCGATCGAGCGTGAGGAGCTTTTGCTCCATTATCAGCCTAAAGTTGACGTTGGGTCTGGCCGCATCGTCGGTGCGGAGGCATTGGTGCGTTGGCAACACCCGGAGCTGGGTATGGTATCGCCGGTGAAGTTCGTACCGCTGGCGGAAGAATCGGGGCTGATCGTGCCGATCGGGGAATGGGTGCTGGGGGAAGCCTGCAAGAAGTGCAAGGCGTGGCAGCACTTGGGTCTCCAGCCACTAGGTGTCGCGGTGAACGTGTCGAGCGTACAGCTCAAGAAGGGCGGGTTACTGCAAGTGCTGCGCTCGGCGCTCGAGACGAGCGGGCTTGAGGCGCCACACCTTGTGATCGAGCTGACCGAAAGCATGCTTATGGAAAGTGCCGAAGCCAACATTCGGATGCTGCAGGAGTTGAAAGCAATGGGGGTGCGGTTCGCGATCGATGATTTCGGTACCGGGTATTCTTCGTTGAGCTACCTGAAGCGGTTGCCACTCGATGAGCTCAAGATCGATCGCTCGTTCATGAGCGACGTTCCCTCCGACCGGGACAATACCGCGATCGCGAGCGCGATCATCGCTCTGGCACACAATCTCGGTCTGAAGGTGGTAGCCGAAGGTATAGAATCGACAGACCAGCTTGAGTTCCTCAAGGCCAAACTCTGTGACGAGTTTCAGGGCTATCTGTTCAGCCGGCCGCTACCTAAGGAGGAGCTCAGGCAGCTATTGCAGTTGAGCGAAACGGTGAAAGCGTAGTTTGTGCACCCCTTAACCTTCTTTGCGGTACCGACCGTCTCTTCTGCAAGCTGGGGGAACCTCAATAAGGTATCGCCGGCCCTGGTCCTATGCGCACTTTGAGGAATGGCCGGAAAGGAGACGCGGCCGCTCCAGGGGATGAACGCAAGGCCAACAATATGCACACCAACGTGGCAACGACAACGAAGCCCCGCGTCGTAAGGGCTGTCGATCGCATACTCCACCAAACGATCAACTCTCGCGTGATAGGGAGCACTCCATCGATGGGCGCCAGTGCCGACGGGGTCGATAGTTGACCCACAGCGTCAATCTTTGACGCTAAATCGGTCTACAGGTCCTTCCAGGGCTGTCACATAAGACCGCCAAAAGTCACTCGTAACAACATAATCGCTCAACCATTTTTTTCGCGTTTGTCCTTAAACGATAGCCATTGGCACATTTCCCGCCTGCATCGCAACGATGCAAGAGAGCGTCCGAGCTCTTCCACGGTCCTAACACACTAGTGTAGTGTCCCTTAAATAACTTTACAGTTAAGCCGCCTTCTTTTTCCCTCGAGGCAGGGTGGATCCGGGCTTGATCTGCTCCATCTTGACCCGCGCCCGCTCGATCTTCTGTGTCCTTCCGGT